>NZ_JBFUIT010000082.1:0-13546 GCF_056401735.1 Luteibacter sp. P4_D7_3 | reverse complement strand
CTCATGGGCTTCGTCGGGATTGACCGGTGGCGGCAGGGCTTCGCCATCGACGATCTGGGTGATCGCCGTCAGCGCGTCGTTGATGCCGCCGTAGTAGTCGTTAGTGCGCAGCTTGGGAGCCATGTACTCGCGGATGATCCGTGAGGCGATCGCGTCGGGGAGCGCACCTTCGAGGCCGTAGCCCGTCTCGATGCGGACCCGGCGGTCGTCCTTGGCGACCAGCAGAAGGACGCCGTCGTCCGGCCCCTTGCGGCCGATCTTGTTGGCCTCGGCGACCTTGAGCGAATAGCCCTCGAGGTCGTCCGGCTGCGTCGTGGGCACCATCAGCACGACCACCTGGGCGCCCTTGCGCTTTTCCAGGTCGGCCAGCCGGGTATCCAGCTGGTTGACCTGGTCGGCGCTTAGCGTACCGGTGAGGTCGGTGACGTGCCGCTGCAGCGTCGGCACGGCGGCGTCGCCTTCCGCCAGCGCCGCCAGGGGCGGCACCAACAGGGCGACGGCGAGCAGCAGCCGCGCCGCGAACCGGAACATCAGCGGCTGGCCGAGGAAGCCGGTGCCGGAGCCTGGGCCGGAGCCGGCGTGGAGCCGAAGTCCACGGTCGGCGCGGTGGAAATCGCCTTCTCGTTCTCGACGCTGAAGTTCGGCTTCACCTTGTAGCCCATGACCTTGGCGGTCAGGTTGTTCGGGAAGGAGCGAATCAGCGTGTTGTAGGACTGGATGGCCGCGACATAGCGATTGCGCGCCACGGTGATGCGGTTCTCGGTGCCCTCGAGCTGGGCCTGCAGGTCGCGGAAGGAGCCGTCTGCCTTGAGCTGGGGGTAGTTCTCGCTGACCACCATCAGGCGCGAGAGCGCGCCGGACAGCTGGCCCTGGGCCGCCTGGAACTTGGCCAGGGCCTCGGGATCGTTGGCGAGCTCCGGGGTGATCTGGGTCTGGCCGACCTTCGCACGAGCGTTGGTGACCTCGGTAAGCACGCGTTCTTCGTGCTGGGCGTAGCCCTTCACGGTGTTGACCAGGTTCGGGACCAGGTCGGCGCGGCGCTGGTACTGGTTCAGCACTTCAGACCAGGCAGCCTTGACGGATTCGTCCTCGCGCTGGATGGCGTTGTAGCCACAGCCGGACAGGAACCCGGCAAGCAGGACGAGGGCAAAAGCACGGACGAGTGTCTTCATGGCGGCGATTCCTTGGGGTGCGGGGGACAAGTTAACCCAAAGCTTGAACGTTCGCAGGAAATCGCAGCAAGAGCATCGCCGGCAAAGCCGGCTCCCACAAAGAACCGGCAGTCACCGGAACCGACGAGGTCAGTGGGTGTAGTGGGGGATCAGGATCAGGGCCCAGCTCACGCCGATCATCAGCAGGAGGAAAAACACCGCGGCGGAGCCCATGTCCTTGGCCCGGCCGGCCAGTTCGTGGAATTCGGGGCTGACCAGATCGACCACGGCCTCGATAGCCGAGTTCAGCAGTTCGGCGGCGAGGACGAGGATGGGAAAGGTGACCAGCAGGATCTTTTCGACCCCGCCCTGACCCAGCCAGAAGCCGAGGGGAACCAGGATCACGGCAAGATAAACCTCAAGCCGGAACGAGGCCTCGTGCTGGTAGCAGGCTTTCAGGCCCTTCATGGACCACTGGAACGCCGAAAAAACCTGTCGCGGCCCGCGCGGAATCGTGGAAGCCATAGGTGATCAGGTCGCCGAAGCGGACAAAAAGGAGGGATTCGGGACCATGGCTTCGGGCTGGATAGGGCGGGAGGCCTCATATGATGCCATAGCCCGCCTTCGAAGCCGCCCAGACCCCATCACGTGGCGTATCGCCGCGCCCCTCTGGCGCTGCAGCACAACCCGGTGGAACATTTGTATTACGCTTGAACGGTTGTGACTTCGTTCAGGGTCACGGCGACGGGAGCCGGCTCGAATCGCCCGGCTCGCTGTTTCCAATGCTTCCGGAAAATACATGGCAATCCAGAACCCGCCCGTTTCACAGACCAAGTCTTTCAGCACGGTCTTCCTCATCGAAATGTGGGAGCGCTTCGGCTTCTACGGCATGCAGGTGCTGATGGTCACCTACATGGTGAAGAAGCTCGGCTTTGCCGACATCGACGCCAACCTTGTCTGGGGCGCCGCTTCTGCCCTGATCTACGCCACCCCGGCCATCGGCGGCTGGATCGGCGACAAATTCCTCGGTACGCGTCGCACGATGCTTACCGGTGCCGTGGTCCTCATGGTTGGCTATGCGCTGCTCTGGATCCCGACCAACAACGCCCACTTCCTGTACCTCGCACTCGGCGTGATCATCCTCGGCAACGGCATGTTCAAGCCGAACGCCGGCAATCTCGTGCGCAAGATCTACGAGGGTGACGAAGTACGCATCGATAGTGCGTTCACCATCTACTCCATGGCGGTGAACTTCGGCTCCACCGTGTCGATGATCCTCACGCCCTGGATCCGCGACGCCGTGGGCAGGAACTACGGTGACGCACTCGGCTGGCATACGGCATTCGGCGTCTGCTCCATCGGCCTGATCCTCGGCCTGGTCAACTATTACTTCATGCGCCGCACGCTGGCCCATGTCGGCTCGACGCCGGACGAACATCCGCCCGTGCTGAAGAACGTGCTCGGCATCATCGTCGCCGGCGCGGCCATCATCGGCGCCTCGGCTTACATCCTGCAGAACCAGGGCGTCGCCCAGGCGTGTGTTTACGCTGCCGGCGTGGCGATCCTGCTGATCTTCGTTCACCTCATCCGCTCCAGCGGGAAGGGCGAGCGCGCCGGCCTCATCGCCGCGCTGGTGCTGACGATCCAGACGATCTTCTTCTTCATCTTCTACCAGCAGATGTCGACCTCGCTGAATCTGTTTGCACAGCGCAACGTCGACCTGCAGTTCAGCCTGTTCGGCTGGAACATCCTCACCTGGATTCCCGAGCAGTTCCAGTCGCTCAACGCGATCTGGATCGTGATCCTCTCGCCGGTCCTGGTATGGCTGTACAACACGCTCGGCAAGCACAACAAGGACTTCCCCGTCGCAGCCAAGTTCGCGCTCGGCTTTGCCGCCGTCGCTGCCGGGTTCTTCATGTATGGGCTGGGCGCGACGACCGCGGTCGCCGGCAAGATCTCTTCCTGGTACATGGTCTGGGGCTACGGCCTGTACTCGCTGGGCGAAGTGCTGGTGAGCGGCCTCGGCCTCGCCATGATCGCCCGCTACGTGCCGGCACGCATGGGCGGCTTCATGATGGGCGCCTACTACGTCGCATCCGGCGTCGCCCAGTACATGGGTAGCGTGGTCGCCAACTACGCCGCCATTCCGGACAACATCACCGATCCGCTGCAGTCGTTGACCATCTACACGAGCCTGTTCAACAAGCTCGGCATGGTCGGCATCCTCTGCACAGGCATCGCCGTGGCCATGCTCCCGTTGATGAAGAAGCTGTCGCTCAATCATGCGTTGGCCAACGTGCCGCCGTTCCCGCCGGTACACAACGAAGACCTGTAACGCGCCGAAGGGTCGCCCACAGGGCGGCCCTTCCCCTTTGAAGAGACCTCCGTGAGCGACAACCTGCACTCGCCGTCATCCCGCTCCGGTCCCTTCGCACTCGCGCGTACCCTTGCCTGGCTCCGCCTGTGCGCTATCGCCGGGCAGAGCGTGGCCATCCTCTCCTGCGTCACCCTGCTCAACCTCGACATCCCCCTGTTGCCGCTGATGATGGGTGTGTGCGTGCTGGCGGTATTCGCCGCCGCCGCGTCGTTCCGTCTCGGCATGCCGTGGAAGGTGACCGAGGGCGAAGCCATCGTGCACATCGCTGCCGATACCCTGCTACTGGGCTATCTGCTCTATTTCACTGGCGGTGCAAGCAATCCCTTCGTCACCCTCCTGCTCGTGCCGATCGCGCTCTCCGCGGCCGCGCTGTCCATCGCCGGCGTATCGCTGGTGGCGATTCTCACCGGTGTCGCCTACGTCCTGCTCGTCCCCTACCACCTGCCCCTGCCTACCCTGGGCAGCAGCAGCCTGGACCTCGACCTCTACGTCGCGGGCATGGGTGTCAACTTCGTCATCATGGCGATACTCCTGGGCGTGTTCATCAGTAACCTCGCGAAGGCCATTCGCCACCAACAGGGCGAAGTGCAGCGCGTGCGCGAGCGTGCCTTGCGCGACGAGGGCATCCTCGCCATCGCGACACAGGCGGCCGGTGCCGCGCACGAACTGAATACGCCGTTGTCGACCATGCGCACGCTCTTGCCCGAGATCCGTCGCGAACATGCCGCGGACGATGCGCTCGGCGATGACCTGGAGCTCCTCCAGGGCCAGGTGGACCGTTGCCGTACGATCCTCCGCGAGATGGTGGCGTTTGGTCAGGCGCAGCTCTCGCAGGTGCCCGAGCGGATCACCCTGGACGAATTCATCCATGGCTGCATGGAGCGCTTCCAGTTGCTGCGGCCCGAAGCCGAGGTGACACTCGAGGTGGCCGACGACGCTGCGCGCCTTCGCCTGCGCTCGCCACCGGGCCTGCGCCATGCGCTGATCAACCTGCTCAACAACGCTGCCGACGCCTCAGCGATGAACGATAGCGCCACCGTCTCGCTGGCGATTCGCCGCGACGACCGCTGGCTGGAACTCATCGTCACCGACGAAGGCCCCGGTTTCGACGAGTTCGACGATCTCGGCACGCTGGGCCTGTCGCAGAAGGCTACCGGTCTTGGTATCGGCCTCGCGCTGGCCGAAGCGACCGCCGAGCGTCTCGACGGCGAACTCGCCGCCAGCAATACGGGGCATGGCGCACAGATGCGCCTGCGCCTGCCTCTTTCGGTTATTGGAGATCCGGCATGAATGAACTCGTCCCGCCCGGCGGTCGCCCGCTGCTGATCGTCGATGACGATCCGACCTTCGCCCGCGTGCTGGGCCGCGCCATGACCTCGCGCGGCTTCGAAGTCATCACCGCCGACAACGCCGACGATGCTCGCGCCCTCACACGCCGTCACCAGCCGCGTTATTGCGTGCTCGATCTCAAGCTGGGCGACGAGAACGGGCTTCGTCTGATTCCCGAACTGCAGTCGCTGGTGCCGGATATCCGCGTGCTGTTGCTCACCGGGTATGCCTCCATCGCCACCGCGGTGGAAGCGATCAAACGCGGCGCACACGATTACCTCGCCAAGCCGGTGGATGCCGATGCGGTGGTCCGCGCACTGCTCGACGGCGATTCGGGCCCCGCCGATCCCGACGATCTGGTCGACRCACCCGATGCCCCGTTGCCGCTGCGGCGCCTGGAGTGGGAACACATCCAGCGCGTGCTGACCGAGTGCGAGGGGAATATCTCCGAAACGGCCCGGCGACTGGGCATGCATCGGCGCACGCTGCAACGCAAACTAAGCAAACATCCGGTGCGCGAACGCCCGGAGGAGCGCTGAACATGCGTCGCCTAGCTGCACTCGCTTCACTACTGCTTGCCGGTATCACCTCGGCAGCAGCCGACGACATGCACGGCATGGCCATGGCTCACGAAGCACCGCTGGGCTTCGATGCGGCCATCGACGCGAGCGGCCATGTATGGGTCGTCGATACCGTGGGCGAGCACGTGCGTGCGCGCCGTTCCGATGACATGGGCCGGACCTTCGCCGTCTCGACGATCGTCAATCCTACCGGCGAACTCCTCTATGCCGAGGGCGAGAACCGTCCCAAGATCGCCCTGGGATCGAAAGGCGAGCTGTACGTGACGTGGTCCCAGCCACGCAAGCTTCCGTGGACGGGCTTCGTGCGCTTCTCTCGCTCGCTCGATGGCGGTGCGCACTTCGACGCCCCGATCACCGTGCACACCGACCGCGCCGAGATCACCCACCGTTTCGATTCGCTTGCCGTCGATAGCAAGGGCAACATCATCGTCGCGTGGATCGACAAGCGTGATGTCGAGGCGGCCAAGGTCGCGGGCAAACCGTATCTCGGCGCGGCCACGTACTACAGCTGGTCGACCGATCGCGGCGCGCATTTCGCACCGGAACGCAAGATCGTCGACGAGAGCTGCGAGTGCTGTCGCATCGCCCTGGCGCAGGCGCCCGACGGATCGATCGATGCCTTCTTCCGCGCCATCTATGGTGACAACATCCGCGATCATGCCTTCGCCAGCCTGCCCATTGGCGGCGCAACGCCGAAGGTCGAGCGCGCGACGTTTACGCAGTGGCATATCGAGGGCTGCCCCCATCACGGACCGGCGCTTTCGATCGATGCGAAAGGCACGCGCCACGCCGTGTGGTTCAGCGCAGCCGATGGCAAGGCGACGATCTGGTACGGCCAGCTCATGCCGGGCGCGCCGCCGTCGCATCTCACCACCGTCGCAACCACCGGTGCGTCGCACGCGGACCTTCTCGCCGACGGCACCCATGTGTGGATCGCATACCACCAGATGTCCCCGCAGGGACTGAACCTGATGCTGCGCGAGTCCACCGATGGCGGCGTCAGCTTTGGCGAGCCACGGCAGATCGCGCACACGACGAACGAATCCGGCTGGCCGAAACTCGTGCTGTGGAATCATCGCGCCTTCGTGGCGTGGAATCCGGAAGGACAGTTCCGCCTGGTGCCGACGGAGGCCCTGCAGTGATGGAGCGGCTGCTTTTGCTTACCGCGTTGACCGTCGCGATGCCCGCGTTCGCGGCGCCGCCGGTTGCCCTCGCTCCCGCCGACGTGACCGCGTTGGTGGCACCGCCGGCCAAGGGCGTGCGCATCGTCGCGCTGTGGGCGCTGGATTGTGCCTATTGCGAAGAGAACCTGTCGGCGCTGGCCACATGGCAACGCCAGCACGCGGATGTCGACCTCGTGTTCGTTGCCACGGATTCGATCGGCCAGCGGGATACCCTGGATGCGCGGCTAAAGGCGGCGCGGCTCGATACCGTGCCGTCGCGGGCGTATGCCGACGCGACACCCGACCGGATCAATTACCTGATCGATCCCGCCTGGGGCGGGGAGACGCCGCGAACGCTGGTGATTCGTACGGATGGGACGCGTAAGGCGTTCAGCGGAGCGTTGACTGCCGAGCGGATCGCCAGTTTGATCAACTGAGGTTTCGCCGGATCACACTTCGACAGGCTGAGGGTGCGGGAACCTCACGCTCGCCACGCGGCTGGCCCCCGGCAACGAACGCAGTTCGAGTGGCCACTGAAAGCGATCCGAGAGGCGCCGTGCGATCGCCAGGTCAAACCCGTGGCGGTCCACCGAGGCATGTCGGCGGCTGCCCTCTTCCGGCGTGTCGACCGCCGGGTTGATCACGCTCACGCTGCCCGGCATGACCGTCACCACGATCACGCCCTGATCGGTCTGCTGCAACGCATGCCGGATCAGCTGCCCACAAAGCACCGCGAACACACGCGGTGACGCGTGCAAGGCGAAGCTGGCGGGTTCGTCGAGGATGAGTTCAACCGGGCGCCCCGCGATGAGCTCGCGGGCGTACTCGACTTCCTGGCGCAGCACCTTGTTGACGACGAAGTCTTCTTCGGCAAGTCCCTGGTCCGACTCCCTCGAAAGAATCAGGAACGCTTCGACCAATGCTTCGAGCTCGCGTGTGGAACGACGTATGCGCTCCAGCGACCGGTGACCGAAGTCGGAGAGCTCCGTCTCGTCGGCAAGCATGTCCGAAGACATCTTGATCACCGTTAGCGGACTGCGCAGTTCATGGCTCGCGTCGCGTGTGAAATTGCGCTCGCGCTCACCATAACCGTCGATGCGCGACGCCAACCCGTGCAGGCCGCGAATCAACGAGCCAACGTCATTGTCGGACCGATTGCCACTTTGCGAGTCCAACTGGGCCATATCCGGTTTATCCGGGTCCCAGCCTTCGAGCAGGCGCGCGAGTGCCGCGATGGGCACCCACTCGCGAGACACCGCCAGCCACGCCAGACCGCCCGACGACAGCATGATGGCTATCGCCGCACCGATCGGCGCGACATTGTTCGCCGCCATCAGCGAGGCGATGACGACGACCAGGGTCTGCAGTGCGAAGACAATCGCGATACGTGCACGGAATGAACCGCGCCGACGCCTTGCCCCCTGCGTTTTGTTGCCTTCCATCGATTACATCCGGTGCCGCAAGGCCTTCATGCCGTCTGCRATGCCGCGACTTCAGAATCGAGATCGGCCAGACGATAACCTGCCGAATGAATCGTATGCAGGAGCGGACGGTCGAATGGCTTGTCGATGACACGGCGCAGGTTGTAGAGATGCGAACGCAGGGTGTCGGAATCCGGCAGCGTATCGCCCCAGATCTCGCGTTCGATGTCCCGGCGGCTGACCACGCGCGGCGATTCGCGCATGAGGATGGCGAGTAGCTTCAGGCCGATCGGAGAAACGGTGAGTTCCTGACCGCCGCGGGTGAGGCGCAGCGTGGCCGTGTCGAGAGTCATATCGCCCACGTTGAGTACTTCGGAGGACACCTGACGGCGGTCGCGGCGGATGAGCGCGCGCAGGCGGGCTTCCAGTTCGCGCACTTCAAAAGGCTTGACCAGATAGTCGTCGGCACCGGCCTCGAGGCCCACCAGTTTGTCTTCCAGGGTGTCGCGCGCCGTAAGCATGAGCACCGGGGTCGACTTCTTGCCGTCCTTGCGCAGCTTGCGGCAGACATCCAGGCCGTCCATACCAGGCAGCATGAGGTCCAGCACGATCACGTCGTAGCTGTTGGAGACCGCCAGGTGAAGGCCGCTGACGCCATCGGCGGCGTAGTCGACCGAGTAGCCCCGACGTTCAAGGAATTCGCCCACCATCTCGGCGATCTGGCGATTGTCCTCGACAAGAAGGATCAGGCCGGCCTGTTCGTCGCGGTTGCTCATCGGGTATCACTCCTCTGTGATTCACAAATGTGAAGAGTTAACGGCCGGACCAGTGAGAACCGTGTGAAGACCGAAAACGAGCATTCATTCTGCGGACGACAACGTGGAGGTTATGTCGTTTAGTGGAGCAGCGGCGTAAGCGCCTTCCACACATTGTCGGCCACACGGGGCTCACCTTGCGCTGTGGGATGGAGCCCGTCGTCCTGCATGAGAGCGGGATCCAGCGCGACGCCGTCGAGCAGGAAGGGCACCAGCCCGACCCTATGCTTCTGTGCGGCATCCGCGTAAACCTTGCGCAGGCCGTCCCGGTATTGCGGGCCGTAATTCACCGGCAATTCGATGCCCAGCAACAGCACCTTCGCCCCGGCGCCCTTCGCGGCGTCGATCATGCTGTCGAGATTGCCCGCGAGCTGCCCCAGGGGGAGTCCCTGCAGGCCATCGTTCGCGCCCAGTTCGATCACCACGACCGAGGGATGCTGTTTCTGCAGGAGACCGGGCAGCCGGTTGCGCCCGCTCAGAGAGGTCTCTCCGCTGATACTGGCATTGACCATCGTCCACGGCGTCGCCATGTTCGACGTGCGAGCGTCCAGCAAACGCACCCAACCGGCGTCCACCGGGATGTTGTGCGCCGCCGACAACGAGTCCCCGAGCACCAGCACCGTGCGCGGCGCCTCCGCCGCGGAGGCGATGGCGCACCAGACGAACAGCAACAGGAACAGGCAACGACGCATGAGCGATTCTTCCCGAGTTCTTCTTGAAGTGGCCGATGTTAGCAAGTCGGTTTTCGGCCCGGAGGGACGGCTGGATATCCTGTCCGGGGTGAACCTCAGCGTGGCCGCTGGCGAGAGCTTCGCCATCGTGGGTGCCTCCGGCTCGGGCAAGACCACCCTTCTGGGCCTTCTGGCCGGCCTCGACGTGGCCACGGCGGGCAGCGTGCGACTGGACGGGCAGGCCCTCGAGGCCATCGACGAGGAAGCGCGCGCGGCCATTCGCCGTCGCCTGGTCGGCTTCGTGTTCCAGTCGTTCCATCTGCTGCCGGCGCTGACCGCCGAAGAAAACGTGATGCTGCCCCTGGAACTGGAGGGCGACAACGCGGCGCGTGAGCGGGCGCATGCCGCGCTCGATTCGGTCGGTCTCGGTGCACGACGCCGTCACTATCCGGCCCAGCTCTCCGGGGGCGAACAGCAGCGTGTCGCGCTGGCCCGCGCCTTCGTGCACCGGCCCCGCATCCTCTTCGCCGACGAGCCCACCGGCAATCTCGATCAGCACACCGGCGAGCATATCGGCGACCTGCTTTTCGCGATGAACAGCGAGCACAACACCACGCTCATCCTGGTCACCCACGACGCGCGCCTCGCTGCCCGTTGCGCACGCTCGGCGGAATTGCATGAAGGCCGCCTCGGGGTGCCCGCGTGAATGTGACCCGGCTTGCCCTGCGCACGCTGCGGCGCGAATGGCACCTCGTCGAACTGCGTACCCTGGCGGCCTCGTTGGTGCTGGCGGTGATCGCGCTCGGCGTCGTAGCGACACTGTCCACCCGCATCGAGCGAGGCATCCTCGCCAGCGCTGCCGAGCTGATCGGTGGCGACATGGGCGTCTCCGCCCCGGCCCCTTTGCCTGATCCGCTCCTGCGCTCGGCGACGGACGACGGCCTGAGGGCGTCCCGCGGCGCCGCGTTTCGCAGCGTCGCTTTCGTCGGCGAACACAGCCAGCTGCTCGACGTACAAGCCACGGATGCCGCGTATCCGCTGCGTGGCACCCTGGAAGTTGTCGACGCGAAAGGAAGCGACCACGCCAGCCACGGTCCGGTTCGCGGTGAAGTGTTCCTCGACCATCGCGCACTCGTGGGACTGGGCATCAAACCCGGGCAGAACGTGCAGATTGGCGGCCGCGACCTCACGGTCGGCGCCGAGCTGATTCGCCAGCCCGACGGTGGCGAGCTGTTCGCCCTGGCCCCGCGTGCGCTGATGAACCTGGACGATGCAAACGACGCCGGCCTGCTTTCCGTCGGCAGTCGCGCGCGTCACAGCCTGCTCGTGGCAGGATCGCCCGCAGCCATCGCCGCATGGCGTGCCCGTGTGGAACAGGGTTCGCTTCCTCACGGCGGTGAACTGATCACGCCGGAGAAAATGCAGGAACGCATGCGCTCGGCCTTCGACCGCGCCAGCGCGTTCCTGCGCCTGACGGCCCTGCTTTCCGCGCTGCTCGCCGGCGTGGCGATTGCCCTGGCCTCCTCACGTTACGCACGGCGCAAGGCCGCCGAAGTGGCGCTGCTCCGTGCACTGGGCACACCGCGACGTCGCATCGCCGCGCTCCTGGTGACGACACTCGCGGCGCTGGCCATCCCCGCCGCGGCGCTGGGCATGGCGATCGCACTGGGACTGGCGCAAGGCGCCTGGTATTTCGCCAGCCAGCTATTCGACAACATTCCCACCACGCTGCCCCTGGGCCCGGCCTTCGCCGCCGCGGCGATGGGCCTGGCAGTACTCGCGGGCTTTGCGCTGCCGCCGCTCGTGCGCCTGGCCGAAGTGCCCCCCGTCGCGGTCTTCCGCGAATCCATGCAGCGCCGCGTCCGTCGGTTCGATGCCCTCTATCTGGTGCCCGTGCTGACGGCCGTGGCCCTGCTCTGGCTGCAGAGCGATTCAGCGAAGCTGGCCGGCATCCTCGCCGCGAGCCTCGCTGGCGTAGCCGTGGTCGCCGCACTTCTGTCCGGGCTGCTCCTGGTCATTGCGAGGCGGGTGGCACCGGGCGCGCATCCCGCCCTGCGCCTGGGACTGGCCGCGCTCGCCCGACGTCGGGGACTATCGCTTGTCCAGGCCACGGCGCTGTCGCTCGGCCTCTGCGCCCTCCTGTTGCTCGCCGTGATCGCACCGTCCCTGCTCGACGGCTGGCGGCGAGAGCTGCCAGCGGATACGCCGAACTGGTTCGCGCTCAATCTGCAGGACGAACAGCGTGAGGCGTTCTCCCACGCACTCGAGCACATGGGTGCCAGCAAGACGAACATGATGCCGCTCGCGGTGGGCAAGCTCACCGCGATCAACGGAACGTCGGTCGATCGCATCGCGTTCGTCGACGACCAGGCCAGGGACGCTGCGGACCGGCAGCTACGCCTGTCCTGGAGTGCCGATCTGCCTCCCTCGAACAAGGTCGTCGCCGGAACGTGGCCGGGCGCCGCCCCTGCGCAGGCCGAGGTATCGGTCGACACCTCCTGGCGCGACCGCTTCCACCTCAAGCTCGGCGACACGCTCCGTTTCGAGGTCGGCGAAGGCACCGTGGAGGCGCGCCTGACCAGTGTGCGCCAGGTCGACTGGGGCTCATTCCGCGTCAACTTCTTCCTGATGATCGATCCCGCTCACGCGACTGCGTTGCCCCACACGTGGCTGACCAGCTTCTATCTTCCGCGCGGCCATGCCGACGACCTGGCGAAAGTCTCGCGAGACTTCGGCAATCTCAGCCTGATCGACGTGGACGCCCTGCTCGACCGAGTGCGCGAAATCGTCGACCGGGTCGGCGGAGCCGTTCGATGGGTACTCGGCTTCAGCCTGCTCGCCGGTGCGCTGGTGCTTACCGCCGCGCTGGCGGCAAGTGCCCAGGAGCGCCGCAAGGAAGCCGCCCTGCTGCGTACGCTCGGTGCCACGCGCGCGCAGCTACGGGCGGCCGCGGCCTGCGAGTTCGCATTACTCGGGCTGGTCGCCGGCCTCACCGCCGCGCTCGGTGCCAGCGGCGCGGGTTTCTGGCTGGGCAACGCGGTGTTCCACATCGAGCACTTCGTTCCGCCCGTGTGGCCACTGGTCGGTGCGGCCCTGCTTGCCGCGCTGGTGGTGATGGCGATCGGCCTGTTCGGCACGCGGCGAGTCCTCAGGACCTCACCGATGGCCTTGCTTCGCGAGGGGTGAGGCTCAACCGGAGATATGCATTTCCAGTGACATGACGATCGCCTCCTCGCGTCCACCCTTTGCCGGGTAGTACGCGGGGCGGCGACCTATCTCGGTGAAGCCGAGCGTCTCGTACAAGGTCTTTGCGACGGGATTCGAAGGGCGGACCTCGAGGAAGATCCGTTCGACACCGTACCAACGAGCGAGATCGATCAGCCTGCGCATCATCCGGCGGCCGTAACCCAGGCCGCGGTGGGCGTCGCCGATGCACACGTTGAGCACATGGGCTTCGCCGGCGGCGACCGAGAGGATGCCGTACCCGGCGATCTCGCCCTCATGCACCAGCACCCAGCAGTTGTGCYCGGCCTGCAGGCAATCCCGAAAAATGCCCGCGCTCCAGGGAAACTCATAGGATGCGTGCTCGATCGCCACGACCGCGTCGAGGTCTTCGCGCCGCATCGCGCGTACTTCCGTCGAGGGGCGGGTCACGGCGACCATGCTGTCAGCCCGTGATGAAGGCGCGTCCAAGCGCGCGCAGGCCGTTCCACAAACGGCGTTTCGCGGCCGCGTCGACGAGGATCGTCGAGGGCGGATCGACCAGCACGATCTGCGCGGCGCTCAGCACGGCCGCCGGCAGGTCACGCCCCAGGGCGTGCGCCTGCGCTTCGCCGAACACGAGATAGGCCCCTGCCGCCGGAACCTGACCGAGGCCACGCTCGCCCACTTCCAGGCGTGCGGCGCGGCCCGTCACCGGGCCGAAGGCGCGCAGCGCCTTGCCGAGCAGTTCGAGTTCGCGGGCACTGCTGCCCGCCGGGAGGATCACCACGCAGCCGACGTGGTCGCCGACGCCCGCCTCGTTGGCGGATGCGACGC
>NZ_JBFUIT010000081.1:0-13564 GCF_056401735.1 Luteibacter sp. P4_D7_3 | reverse complement strand
GTCTGGCACCTGGCACTTCCGTCGGCGCATGCCCGTGTCGCTCGTGGGCATCTTCAACAAACCCGTCATCAAGCGAACGCTCGGCACGCGTGAGCTGCCCGTTGCCCGTGACATCGCACTGAATCTTTGGCGTGCGTATGATGAGCTCCACACTTACGTGCGGAAGCTGGGCATGGCAGGGAAGAAAGACATTGCCGACATCATTGCGGCATTGAAACGCGAGGGTCGCCACTACCGCCTCATCCGCAAGCCGGACGGCTCGATTGAGGTCGAAGCGAAGGGCAAGGAAGACCATGCGCATGCCATGGAGGCGGTCGAGAAAATCGGGACATTCGCCAACGAGCCGTACGTCCAGCAACTGATGCGGGAAGCAGCGCAGCAGGCCATCGCGACGCAACACGCCCCCGCATTGCCAAACCCAGTATCGGCACCTGCCGCCACGCAAACCGCATTCCCGTCAGCGCAGTCCCTAGCCGGCATTCCCGCGTTGCCGATTGGCAAAGTCGTCACCGAGTGGCTCAGCGACATCAAGGCTGGTACGGTCCCGAAGACCCTTTCAATCAAAAGGACGGCGGTCGAAGGCTTCGCATCACACTACGGCGAGAAAAATTCCCTTCGCGATGCCGGCCGCATCGATGTGGGTCAGTGGGTCATGGCACTGCGCACCGGGGGGCTCACGACACCGACCATTGTCAACAAATGCAGTTACCTTCGCGGCTTTTTCGACTGGGCGAAAATTGTTCGTCCCGTATTCGCGCGCAAAGAGCTGATAGAGGAACGCGGCTTCATTGGACGCGCGTCCGGAGGTGTAAAACTCCACCTCATTGGGGTCGAGTGTGCGCAGGATCTCGCCAATCCTGGCGACCGCGTCGTCCCAGCCGATGGCCTCGAACCGGTCGAGTTGCGCGTTGTAGACCAGAGGCTCGGTCAAACGACCCTGGTCTTCAAGCTGGTAGTCGCTCCAGCCGAGGAGTTCAGTGACCGTGTGCTGAGCAAAAAATGCCGGCGGTGCGCGCTTTTTAGTCGCCTCCCAGGTCACGGCCTTGGCGCCGTTTTCGCAGAACTGGAAAGTCGAGGTGTGGCTCTTGTCCGGCCATGCGCAACCCGGGCAATCAAAACCGTCGGGCTTGTTGGTGTGGAAAAGCGTGACGGGCGCATCCGGTCCCATCATCTGTTCCRCCACGGCTTTCGCCGTTGCCTTCAGTGCGCCCCAACCGCCTGCCGGGTGACTGTAGGGGCGGATGCCGGGAATGGGCTTGTCGGCCATGGTCATGTCCTTCCACTGTGCGCGCACGGGCTTCGCAAGGCAGTTTGGCGACGCCGTCAGCTGGGGGAGAGGGTCACGTCGCGGGCAAACCGTGGCGACCTGCCGCCACGGCCTTGCCACGTCGAGCACCCATCAGTAGTGGGCGTTTTCCATGTAATGGTCGTACTCGTACCGGTTGATGTTGCCGTCATGGTCGACATCGGCATCGTCAAAGTGCGACTTCAGACCCTCCAGCTTGGGGTACTTCTTCTCGTCGAGTTTGCTGATGTCGTCCCGACTGAGCATGGTCTTGCCTTGGGCAATGTCAGCGAAGGCGGGATATTTCCCGTGGCCATCGGCGAAGGCGGCCAAAGACAGCAGTGATGCGGCGGCCATGGCCGTGGCGAGCAGGAGTGGACGTGCAAAATTCATGGGACCTCCTCAGTGGGAACACTGCCGCGCCAGGTTGCCGGACGCGGTCAGGGTGGTGACGGCACGCGGGATTTGGCGCACCACGGAAACGGCAGTCCTTGCTGGGGGCTGGCTCGCGGTGCAAGAGCCAGCCGTCTCCCGTCAGGGGACCGCGTGCTTGGCTGCCTCTTCAATGAGGTCGGCGACTTCCCGGGGATGGGACTGGTAAACCGAATGGCTGGCGCCCTTGACCTCAATGGTGTGGCTGCCGGCACGCTTGGCGTACATGCGCTCAAGATCCGGATTGATGATGCGGTCAGCGGTGGCCACCGCAAACCAGCTTGGCTTTGACTTCCATGCAGGCACACCGGCAGGCGCGGCAAACACGGACGCGGCAGTCAGGCCCTGCGCATTGGCTTCAAACGTCGCCTGGCTGATGGGCAGGTCGGCGGCAAAGTCAGCGGGATATTTGGCAGGGTCGAGATACAAAAAGCCGTCGGCCGTTCTCTTGATGTCCGGCGTCTGGCTGGTCAGGCTCGGGTACTTCTTGCCGTTGCTCACTTCCGTTTCGCCCTGGTCAAGGGCATGGGCGGCGATGTAGACGAGGCCGACGATTTTGGGGTCATTGCCGACCTCCGTGATGATGGCGCCGCCGTAGCTGTGGCCAACGAGAATGGTGGGGCCGTCTTGCATGTCGACAATGCGTTTGACGGCCGTCACGTCGTCCTGGAACGAGGTCAGGGGATGTTCTGCCACCGAGACGTGGTAGCCATCCTTGACCAGCAGCTCGTAGACAGGTTTCCAGCCGCTGCCGTTGACCCAGGCGCCGTGGACAAGGACGATGTTCTGGACTTTGTCTGCAGCGATGGAAGGGGTGCTGATGCCTGCCGCCAGTGCAAAAGCCAGCAAGACTGCATGATTCGATACGCGGGTCATGGTGTGTCTCCGGTCGAAGAATCGTTCGGGAAAGACCTGGCGGCCCGCACATTCCCGGGCACTGGATGCTCAATGGAGCTGGCGGGGTGGCAGCGGGTTGCGGCGTCATGCGTGCAACCCGCAGCGGCGTCAATCGGTCAGGAACCTTCACCCGATATGATGCCGCGCTTGATGGCGATGCTCACCGCATGAGCCCGGTTGTTCGCGTCCAGTTTGGCCAGGATGTTTGACACGTGATCCTTCACCGTTCCAGCCGATATCCCAAGCTGCTCGGCAATGGCTTTGTTTCCGATTCCTTCGGATATGCCCCGAAGCACGGCCACCTCACGTGGCGTGAGTGCTTCGTCCGAGAAGTGTTGTGCAATTTCAGCAGCCACGGCGGGCGCGACCCGGCGGTGACCGTCAAAGGCAGCGCGCAGCGTGAGGATGAGTTCCTCCCGGATGGCGCCCTTCAGCAAATATCCCATCGCACCCGCCGACAGCGCCAGACGTGCATGCATGTCACCGGAGTAGGTCGTGAGCACGATGATGCGCGCGTCAGGGTCTTCCTTTCGGATGAGCCGGATGGCTTCGGCCCCGCCCATGTCGGGCATCTGCAGGTCCATGAGGGTGAGGTCCGGCCTGGTGCGCCGGAATTCCTCCACTGCCGCGCGACCCGTCGCAGCTTCCGCGCAGACGACCATGTCTTGCTCAAAGCCAATCATCGCCGCCACACCCTGCCGAAGGGCCGGATGGTCATCGACAATGAGGATGCGGATAGGACGTTCGCTGCTGGCGTCGGTATCCATGGGCGTCCGGAAATGCGGTGCGGCGGGTTGGGGCGAGTGTAGCGGCTGCAAGGTCGTCAGAGTCCATAAAAGGCACGGCGGTGCCACGTGAGGGGGGTCATGCGTGTGTGTGCCTTGAACACCCGGGTGAAATGCGACTGGTCCTTGAAGCCACAGTCGATGGCCACGTCGACGATGGTGCAAGACTCCTTCGACAGGCGCTCCATGGCGCGCTCCACCCGCTGCGTTTGCACCCAGCGGTGCGGCGGCATCCCATAGGTCTGCTTGAACGCCCGGCAGAAATGCCCGCGCGAGAGTGCGCAGACCTCAGCCAACCGTTTGGTCGACAGCTCCGAGTCGATGTTGTCCTGGACCAGCTGTTCAACGCGGCGCGTCTGCCACGAGGCCAAACCGCCGATATGCCCCGTGCGCGCCATCCGGGGAGGGGAGAGTTCTTCAATGGCCAACTGCATGTGTCGCACCGCTCCTGGAGCCAGCCAGTCCGCATTGACGAGCGCTGCAGACAAGACGTCGATGAGGCATGCCCCGAAGTTCTCGCCCGCTGGTGGCGCATCGGCCATCTCGCCTGTCGCAGAAACGAGAAGGTTGTCGGAAGGGGGACGAACGTTGACCGAGTCGTACGTCATGGAGAGCTCCGGAGGACGCTTTCCATTACGGTAGTCCGCAGCCTGGTCTCGCGTAACCGCCAGCCGCCGGTCATTACACCCCCCCAAATGGCGGGGTGGCGCATCGCCACTGAGACTATCGGACCGGGTGCTGGCAGGGTAATACTGTGGGCCAAAGCCGCCACATGGATGGTCCAAAAGACGGCCGTCACTCAGGGGACTTTTGCCATGGTCAGCCATTTTTCATTGCCTGCAGGTTGGCGACGCAACGCGGGCTTGGCCCTGGTCATGGTGTGGCTCTCTATGTGGTCGGCCCTGTCCGTGGCTGAGCGCACAACACCCACCCTCGGCCACTTTCAGCACACGCCGTTTGGCAAACGGGAAGGGGCGCCCAGTGACATCGGCGCGTTCGCGCAGACCTCCGACGGATTCCTGTGGATAGCCGGGGCGCGCGRCATCACACGCTTTGACGGCCRGACCTTTGAGGACTTCGTGCCGGCGGCTGGTGAATCGCTCGCAGCGACCCAGGTAGACGTGCTCTTTGCTCCAAAAAGCGGCGGAATGTGGCTTGGCTACAGCGGTGCAGCGGTCGACTTTCTCAAGGACGGCCAACTGACCCATTTCGGTCGGGCAGAAGGCATGGTTGGCGGGCCGAAACGCTTCAGGGAGGGGCCGGACGGGTCAGTCTGGTGTTTCYCACTTGCCGGTGTGCGCGTCTATCGCGACCACCGCTGGGAGACGGTTGCGTCCGGGCCGCAGGGAACTGATTTCAAGACCGGGGTGTTCGCCCCCGACGGCACACTGTGGATTGGTGGCAACCGGGGAATCTACACGCTGGAACAGGCGAGCCACTCGCCCCGGATGGTCCGCGACGGCATCGTGGTGATGCAGCTTGAAATGGACAGCAAGGGCGTTTTGTACGCCCGCACCCACGACAGGAAGATTCTCCGGTTCAAGACCGACGGGCAGTTGTCACCCGTCGAGATGCCCGCCATCAATGACGCGACGAATCTCTTGGTCGATGGGGACGACAATGTATGGATTCCGGCCGGAAAGAACGGTGTGCATTTCATCGCCGCCGGCACGTCACGGCTGGATACCATTGGCAGCGGCGACAGCCTGAGCGGCGAATCTGCCTGGCCTGCGACCCGTGACAGGGAGGGGAACGTCTGGATTGGTACGGAGGCGGGCATAGATCGCTTCCACTTCGCAGTCCTTTCCAAAGTCGCTGTTCCCCACGGCATGCACGAACTGGCCATCGCACCAGTTTCGGGAGAGGAAGTCTGGGTAGGCAGCGAAAGCCATCTCCTCACCCATATCGACGGGCGGTCCGTGACAGAAACCGAAGTGCCCGCTTTTGCCCTGGCAATCTCGCGCAATGCTGCGAACGGCGATGTGCATGCGGTGGCCACCAAGGGCCTTTGGCAATTGGCACCCGGGCCCGTCCGTCTGATAGCGCCCATCGAAGGCACCAGCGTTCCCCTCGCCAACGCACTGACTCAAGCGTCGGACGGACGCATCTGGGTGGTGCCGGCGCCCGGCAAAAAACCGATCCAGGCGTGGGACGGAACGGCCTGGGCTGTCTATCCGGACCTCCCGCCAGGGCGCAGCATCGCACCGGGACAGGCGGGGAGCGTCTGGCTGGCCAAGCGAGTACCAAACGAAGTCGTCAACACGGACGGCAAGACGACGAAGGCATTCGGGCCCGGACAAGGTCTGGACGTCGGAACCGTCAGCAGCATCTGGAGTTCGGCCAACGAAACGTGGGTCGGTGGCAGCCTCGGGCTGGCGCGCTTCGATGGGCAGCACTTCGTGCGCATGCATCTGGCCCATCCGGCCGACACCTCGGATGTCACAGGCGTGGTCATTGACCGGGAAGGCACGATGTGGCTCCAGACGTTGGCCGCCATTTTCAGGGTGCCGTCCGGTGAGCTCGACAGGTTCCGCGAGGACCGCGCCTACCAACCGGTGAGTCGTCGCCTAGATGCCACTGACGGCCTGCCGGGTTCTCCGGATCCGGACTGGGCGCTGCCGAGCGTCAAGCTCGCCGATGATGGACGAGTCTGGTTTCAAACTGCGTCGGGGGCAGCCTGGCTTGACCCCCACGACCTGCCTACAAACCGGGTTCCGCCGGCCATCCATATCGATGCCGTCGTCAGCGGCGACCGGACGTTTCCCATTGTCGACGGGGCAGTCGTTCTGCCCAAGGACGTTCGCGCGCTGCATATCGACTTCACCGCGCCCGTTCTTTCCGTGCCCGAGCACGCCCGTTTTTCATACCGCCTCATGGGCATCGACGACGAATGGCAAGACCCTGGCCGTAGCAGGCGGGCCATCTACACGAATTTGCCGGCGGGCACTTACCACTTTGCCGTGATGGCATGGAACGAGGACGGCGTTCCCGCCACTCAGGCAGCCATACTGGACGTTCGGCTGATGCCGAAATTCTTTGAGACCTGGTGGTTTCGGGTGCTCGTGGCAGTGGTCGTCGTCGCCTTCTTCTGGACGCTGTACCTGCGCCGTCTCCGGAAAGTCACCGGGGCGATGCGCATCCGGATTGAGGAACGCGAAGCCATTGCCCGCGACCTGCACGACACCCTGCTCCAGTCGGTGCAAGGGACTGCGCTTCGTCTGGACGTGCTCTCGAGGCGCATGCGAGACCCGGCGTTTGACCGCGCTGACGCAGCCGATGAGCTCATGAGTCTTGCCGTTGACACCGATGCCGCCACCGCCGAGGCGCGGGACAAGGTGCAGGCACTCCGGAGCCAGGCGGCGGAAGCGGAAGACCAGATTGGCGCCATGTTGCAAGCCGCCATGAATATCGCACGCCACCACGATGGCAAGATTGAACTGACCGTGGTCGGACGGCCACGCCGGCTGCGCACCGAGCCGGAAGAAGAAATTCGCATGATGCTCGGTGAAGCCGTATCCAACGCTTTCCGGCACGGCGGAGCGAACGTTGCTGCCATCACCATTCGTTACGGCGTTTTCCAGTTCTCGGTCGGCGTGCGTGATGACGGGCAGGGGTTTGACGTCAAGGCCTTTGGCCGCAACGGCAAAGATGGGCACTGGGGCATTCAGGGCATGCGCGAGCGCGCGCACCGACTCGGTGGTTCTCTGCGCCTGCGTAACATGCGCAGCGGTGGTGTTGAAGTGCTTTTTCGTGCCATCGCGGGCAAGCTTTACGCGCCCCGGCGTCGGCACCGCTGACCTCAAATAGGTAGCCGCATGCACCGGATACCCGTCTAGCCGATTTGTCGCGGAATCGCCGGATTTGCGCTTTCGATGACTTTCGTTCGTCCAGCGGATGTGCACGGCACGTCGTTGGGCGTAGGGTAAATCCATCGCAACCAACGCACGCCTGACCGAGGTCAGGACGGTGTCGTTCGCCCCGCGTTTCGTCAACGAAGCGCCAGGCTGGCGAGTCCCTGGCCACGAAGGGTAATCCCCATGCTGACCGCGCTCTTTCTGTCACGGCTGCAGTTCGCATTCACGGTGTCGTTCCACATCATCTTCCCGAGTTTCACCATCGGGTTGGCGGCATGGTTGTGTGTGCTGGAAGCCCGACACCTGACCACGGGCAACCCCGTCTACCGGCGCCTGTTTGATTTCTGGCTGCGCATCTTCGCCATCGCCTTCGGTCTCGGCGTGGTCTCGGGCATCGTGCTCGCCTTCGAGTTCGGGACGAACTGGAGTGTGCTGTCGAAGATGACGGGCCCCATCCAGGGACCATTGCTGTCGTACGAATCCTTTACCGCGTTCGCACTGGAAGCATCCTTCTTTGGCGTGCTCATGTTCGGGCGCGGAAAGACCTCTCCGAGGTTTTACTTCTTCGCCACGCTGATGGTCGCGCTCGGCACCACGCTGTCGGCGTTTTGGATCATGGTCAACAACAGCTGGATGCAGGTGCCCGTCGGATACCGGATGGTGGAAGGGGTATTTGAGCCCACCGACTGGGGCGCCATCATTTTCAGTCCTGTCGTTTGGGTGCGCTTCCCCCACGTGCTCCTCGCGTCATATCTCACGGGTGCGTTCTGTGTGGCGGCGACCGGTGCCTGGTACAGCCTTCGCCACATTCACCGGGACGAAGCAAAAGTGATGCTGCGGATGGGTCTGCTGTTTGCCGCCATCCTCTTGCCAGTGCAGATGTTTTTCGGGCACCTCAATGGCGACTACGTCCATCGCCACCAGCCCGCCAAGTTTGCGGCCATCGAAGGCCGGTGGCACAACGAAAAGCCCGCCGCAGAAGTGCTCTTTGCCATTCCCGACGAGAAGGCCGAGATGAACCGCTTCGCCGTGTCCGTGCCGGTGTTGGGCAGCATCATCGCAACCTTTACGACAGACTCCGAAGAGGTAGGGCTGACGTCGTTTGCGCGGGCCGACAGGCCGCCGGTCGCCATCCCCTTCTTTGCCTTCCGGGTGATGGTCGCGTGCGGGCTCTGGATGCTGGCCATTGCCTTCGTGGGCAGCTTTGCCCTGTGGCGCCACCACGCCATTCCCCGATGGCTGCTGCGCCTGACCTTCCTCACGTTCCCATTGCCGTTTGTCGCGACCCTCACCGGCTGGTTTACCGCCGAGGTCGGGCGCCAGCCGTGGGTGGTCTATGGCGTTTTGCGGACCTCTGACGCGCTGAGCCCGTCGTTGGGCGTCGGTGAGGCGTTCACGACCCTTGTTGTCTTTGTCTCGGTGTATCTGGCTATTTTCCTCGCCGGGACCTTCTACATCTATCGCCTGCTTCGTCGGGGGCCAGCCGTGGCTGCAGCAACGCTGCCGCGAGACGGCAACCCGTCACGCCCGCTCTCGCTCGTGCGCGATGGCACAACGTCCCCACTGGCGCCCGAGGAGACCGGTCATGGCTGAGTTCTGGGTGTCGGTGGTTTTGGTCGCCATCACGATGTATGTCTTGCTCGACGGCTTTGACCTTGGTGTCGGCATCCTGTTTGCGGCCGTGCACGACGAGCCCCGCCGCCGCAAGATGCTCGATGCCATTTCTCCCGTGTGGGACGGAAACGAAACCTGGCTGGTGATGACAGGTGCGGTGCTCTTCGGGGCGTTTCCCGTCGTCTACTCGGTCGTGTTGTCCGCGTTTTACCTGCCCATCTGCATCATGCTCGCGAGCCTCATCATGCGTGGCGTCGCGTTTGAGTTCCGGCAGCACGCAGTCCACCTCAAGGGATTGTGGGACGGCGGCTTCATCACCGGGTCGGTGCTGGCGACCTTCATCCAGGGCTGCGCCATCGGCGCGCTGGCCCAGGGGTTGCCAGTGCAGGGCGGCCAGTACGTTGGCACGACGTTCGGATGGCTCACCCCGTTTTCCGTCCTTTGTGGCGTTGGTCTGACCACCGGTTACGCGGCCCTCGGCGCGGCCTGGCTTATCCACAAGTGCGAAGGCGACGTGCAGACCTTCGCCAAGCGGGTCTTCCCGGTCCTGATGGTGTGCACGTTCATCGCGCTCGGCCTCGTGTTTACATTTGCCGTCGCCGAAGACGAACCGGTCTTGCATCGCTGGAATTCGCTGTCCTGGCGCTATGTTTTTCCCGCCGTTGCACTGGTGGCAACCGGCTGCCTGCTCTTCATCAAGCGCCGCCACCTCGACGTGCGCCCGCTCTTGCTGACGATGGTGGTCTTTCTGTGCGGGATTGGCGCCTTGGTCGCGTCGTTCTGGCCATGGATGGTGCCATTTTCAATTTCCATCAAAGGGGCCGCATCCCCGTCCTCGAGCCTGTCTTTCATGTTCTGGGGCATCGGCATCTTCGCCTTCCCGCTGACGCTCGGTTACACGCTCGTCAACTACTTCGTCTTCCGGGGCAAGAGCCGGATGGCGAGCGAATACTGACGGGAGCACAGGCCATGCGCACCCCTCGCCAAAACCAAAGCGGTGCCCGGGTCTGGGTAGGGTTTGCCGTGGCCAGCGCACTCGGTGGCTGTAGCGCATCGCCCTCGCGAAGCATTCTCGGCTCGTACTTTCCGTCGTGGATGCTTTGCGCCCTGGCCGGCATTGTCCTGACCGTGCTGTTGAGACTCGCCCTGGTCAGGTCCGGCATCGACGCCGAAATCCCCGCGCCGTTTCTCGTGTACGTGAGTTTCGCCATCGCGTTCACGCTCGGCATCTGGCTGGCCTGGCTGGCATAGGGGAGGATGATGAAAGTCTACGAGAGCAACACCCCCACGCCGCGCGGCCGCCTCCTCATGGTGCTGTCGTTTGTGCTGGCAGCAGCAGCCATTGTCGTGAGCGTCCTCGTCGTCAACCACCGGCCGCGCACGCACGACGCGTACCTCTTCGCATTCAACGCCGGCATGGCACCGGAAGTCAGTGGGCGCATCGTCGCCTTGAACGTGACCAACAACACCATGGTCCACAAGGGCGACCCCTTGCTCGTCATCGACCCCGAGCCATTCCAGTTGCGCCTCGCCCAGGCCCAGGCGCAGGTGATGGCGTTCCGTGCCCAGATTGACCTCACGTCCCGCCAGGTCACGTCGCAAGGCTCCGGGGCCAACGCCGCCGCACGCCAGGTCGACAGGGCCAGCGCACAGCTCGCCCTTGCCAGGAGCACGCTCGCGCGCCTCCAGCCGTTGCTCGACCCTGGCTACGTCACCAGCCAGCAGGTCGACGATGCAAAGGGCCATGAACGCGAAGCGGCGGCGCAACTGGCGTCGGCCGTGCAGCAGGCAAGCCAGGCCAAGGAAGCCATCGGTGACGTGGCAAGCCTGACTGCGCAACTGAAAGCGGCTGAAGCCACCGAAGCGCTCGCCGCACGCGACCTGCGGCTGACCACCGTGCTCGCGCCTTTCGACGGACGAATCGTGGGCGTCAACATTGCAGTGGGTACCTTCGCCACGGCCGGCCAACCGCTGTTTACGCTCATCGATTCCGGCCGGTGGTATGCGGTCGCTGACTTTCGCGAAACGGACCTTGCCAACATCCGCCTTGGCGAAGAGGCGACGGTGTGGCTGATGGGCCACGAGGGTCGCCCCATCCGGGGCCACGTCGAGAGTCTGGGTGGTGGCGTGCAGCCGCAGGGCACCAGTGGGCCGGGCCTGCCTTCGGTCGACCGGAATCTCAACTGGGTGGTCGTCGCACAGCGCTTTCCGGTCTGGATAAGGCTCGAAGACGCGTCCGACGACATCGTTCGAACCGGTGCCACGGCGTCCGTGCGGGTCAATCATGGCCCCTGACATGCACCCTCCGCACGCGGGTTTTTACCAGTTCCTGCGTCATGAACTGAGGCCGGGTCCGGAACGGACCCGTTCGGTGCTGCGTATCGCACTCGCGTGTTCCACGACCGTCGTGCTTGCGATGGTCTTCCAGGTACCACTGCCGGCCTACATGGCGTACGTGGTGCTCCTGATAAGCCGGGACGAAGTCGCCGGCACCCTCGCCACCGCACTCGGTGGCCTTGCAGCGGCGAGCCTTGCCGTCACGCTCTCGCTGCTCTTTTATATCGTCGACGCGTCGGAGCCCGCCCTCCGCATCGTGTTGCTGGCCGCAAGCACCTTTGCCGGCATTTTCGTGGCCCGCACCTTTGCCCTCGGGCCTATCGTCTTCCTCGGCGCATTCATCCTGGTGCTGTCGCAGACCCTTCTCGACGACGTGCCGTCGCCGGAATTGATGACGCATTTCCTGCTGTGGCTGTGGATGGTCGTCGCCATCCCGGTTGTCGTGACCGTCGCGGTCAATCTCGCCCTCGGGGTCAGTCCGGTGGTCGCTTTGCAAAGGCGCATTCGTGCTTTTGCCTGCGAACTCGGTGCGCACATCGAAGGCAGCGCCCCGAGCGCGTTCGGCCAGTGCGGTGAGTCGCTGGCGGGACTGATGGCGCTGTTGCCCAGAACGCAATCCTGGTCCGCAGGCCTCAAGGCCTACGACAAGGCAGACCGGGTCATCCTCGGGACCCTTGCCGAGATCCTGGTGCTCACCCGCCTGCTGCCGGACGAGACAAACGGGGAACGACAGCGTCTGGCCGGGATGCTGCGCGCATCCATCGCCCGATGGGTCGGTGAGCCCCCGGCGCCGGATGATCACCCAACGGCGTCGACGGGGCAAAAGACGTCCACCGAACGCGCCCTGGCCGACGCGCTCGTTGAACTCGACGGGCAGGTGACGCAGCGTGCGGCGGAAGTGCCAACCCCGCACAAGGCCAAGCCCAAACAACGCTGGGTTCCGGATGCCTTTACCAATCCCGGTCATGTCCACTTCGCCCTGAAAGTGACGGCGGCGGTGGTGGCGGCTTACGTCACCTACACCCTGCTGGCCTGGCCTGGCATCCGCACGGCGGTGACCACCTGCTTTTTTGTCGCCCTCAGCAGCCTGGGCGAGACCATGCACAAGCTCACATTGCGCCTGTCCGGCGCCCTCATCGGGGGGCTCGCGGCGGGGCTTTGCATCGTGTTCGTGATTCCGATGCTGACCGACATCGGGCAGCTTGCGGTGCTGGTCGCTGTGGCTGCAATGGCGTGTGGGTGGGTGGCCAGCAGCAGTGAGCGCATCGCCTATGCGGGGCTGCAGATGGCCTTTGCCTTCTTTCTCGGCGTACTCCAGGACTACGGTCCGCCGACGGACCTGACCGTGTTGCGCGACCRCATGGTCGGCATCTTCGTCGGCAACATCTGGATGTCCATTGTCTTTGGTGCACTGTGGCCCGTAACAACGGCAAGCCTCATGCGTGCGTCCGTTGCCAGCGCCCTTCGCGCGGTGGCAAAGGTTGTCGCCCGCGCCCCTGAAACTGTGGGCGCAGGAAAAGCGACCGTTGCCCTCGCGCTCATCGGCGCAGAGCGGCTGGCCCCGCTGTCCTGGTTTGAGTGGAAGTTCTCCGCGTCGGTGCGCGCCTCGGTGGAAGCGGCGCGCCTGACCATTTCGGCCGCCGAGCGTCTCGCCGCCTCAGCGTTCGTCCTGGTGCGGACAGAACCTGCCGGGAGTTCCACACCGGGCATATCCGACCCCGACGTCACATGGCTGGTGGATGCCGCCCAACATCTGGCCACAGTCGGCGCTGCAGGCAAGCTGGCCCCTGTCGGGACGGCCACGCCGGGGGACGACCCGTGCGCCCGGGTGCGGTTGCACGAGGAGATGAGGCATGCCGCGCCCCATCTCTGAATGCGCACGCCGCAGGGTCCTTTCATCGATGCACGCCGCCGTGCTCGCCACGCTGCTGTGTCCGGCTGTTGTCAGGGGCGCAGGCGATGACGCCCCGCAAACAGGGACCGGCCAGGACGTGTGCGGTGACGCCTCACCGGGTGGGACGGGCTGCATCGCAAAACGCTACTCGCTCGCCGAGCTCATCGCGCTGGCGCAAGGCACGAACCCGTCCATCAAAGGGGCGGGCGAGACGGCCCGGCAGGCCAGCATTTCGCGCGACCTCGTTGAGAGTTCGTACTCGCCGCGGGTGTCGTTCAATGTCATCGGTGGCTTCGAGCGCACGCCGCTTCCCATTCCGACGAACGTGGTGCCCGCCGGGTATTTCGTCTCCAACACACGCGAGCTCATTCCGGGCATCGGCATGAAGTGGCTGCTGTTTGACTTCGGGCGCCGCAAGGGCAGGGCGGAGGAAGCCCGGCAGACCACACTGGCTGCAGAGGCGAAC
>NZ_JBFUIT010000080.1:0-13792 GCF_056401735.1 Luteibacter sp. P4_D7_3 | reverse complement strand
CCTGCGCCCTGTTCTTCGCGCTGGTGCTCGCGCCGATTTCCGCCTATGCCGGTTTCAACCTGCTCAAGATGATGCGCTACTTCCGCGAAGAGCTGGTCCTGGTCCTGGGCACGAGCTCGTCGGAAAGTGTCTTCCCGCAGCTCACGGCGAAACTCACCAGGCTTGGCGTCAACGAATCGGTGGTGGGCATGGTCCTGCCGACCGCGTACAGCTTCAACCACGACGGCACATGCCTGTACTTCGCTGCCGTGGCCGTGTTCCTCGCCCAGGCCACGGGCACCGCGTTGGGCTGGGAACAGCAACTGGGCCTGCTCGCCATATTGCTGCTCACGTCCAAGGGAGGCGCCGGCGTGTCCGGATCGGCCATCGCCGTCCTGACCCTCACGCTGGCCGCGACCAAGACGATCCCGGTCGGCAGCATCGCCCTGATTCTCGGAATCCACCGGATTCTCTCGGCGATGTTCGTGTTCACCAACATCGCAGGCAATTGCGTCGCCACCGTGGTCGTCGGTAAGTGGGAGAAAGCCGTCGATCACGAAAAACTCAAGCAGGAACTGGATACGGGTTACCAACCCGCCTGATTCCGCCACATCGTTCGAAGTACAAGCCTCGCGAAGTCCCTCGACTCCGCGATCGGGGAGGGATTGCTCAAATGAACCGCAACACTTACATCGCCACCGCTCTATGTAGCCTCGCTGGCGCCATCGCGCCGACGCTGGCATGGGCCCAGAACGTGCCCTCGACCGCGCCAGCGTCGAGTTCGTCGACGGCGGACGTAGCCGAACCGGACTCGACAGGCGGTGCCCAGAAGCCGAAGGAAGCCTCGAAAGGCCCGCTATCGGATGTGGCAGCGTCATTACGCGACAAGGGCATCAAGCTGCGCAGCGCGCTGATCGACCAGTACGCCAACAACACCACCGGCGGCATCTATCAGGGTCATAGCAATGTCGGCCAGTTCAACATCGGCGCCGATTTCGACCTCGACAAGATGGTGGGAATCAGTGGTGGATCGTTCCACTTCACGGTGTATCGCGACTACGGCGAGAGCCTGAACAAATACGTGACCGGCACATTCACCAAGCAGCAGTACATCTACAAGAACGAGTTTTACCGCTGGCATCTTGGCCTGTTCGCCTACGAGCAGAAGCTGCTCGACGACAAGCTCGACATCACCGCCGGTCGCCTGGGCACGACCACGTACTACGGTCATCTGGTCACCAACTGCCAGTTCGAATCGGCCGATACCTGCGGTGAGCCACGTATCCTGGTTTCCGAAGCCGGCTTCAGCCTGCTTCCGTCAGCGACGTGGGGCCTGAACATCAAGGCACGGCCGACACCGCATACGTACATCGAAACCGGCGTTTTCGAGGTCAACCCAACGACATCGGCCAGCAACGGCCTGGATTTCTCGGTCGGTAGCGCCACGGGCGTCACGGTTCCCGTGGAATGGGCGTGGCAGGACGCCGATCCGACGAAAACGCGTTATCCCTTCGAGCTGAAGGTCGGCGGCTTCGTCAGCACGGCGCCCCTCACCGATCCGTACTACAACACCGCGGGACGATCGAAGGCCCTGTTCGGCGGCACGGCGCGCACGATCAACAGCAGTCGCGATGGCGTCTACATCATGGGTGATCGCGTCATCTGGCGGCCGAACGATGCCAGTGCGCAAAGTTTCAATGTGTTCGGCGGCATCGTGCAGCAGCTGGACGAAGCGGAAATCATGCGCCAGCAGATCTATGCGGGCTTCGTTTGGACCGCGCCCTTCGCCAGCCGTCCGACGGACACACTGAATTTCTCCGTCTCCGAGTTCGAGCTGACGCCGCGCGAGCGCGAATTTCTCCGCGATGCACGGGCCAAGAAGGGTGGCCACGGCACGAATGCCGCACACCAGACGGCTTACGAGCTGACATACGGCTGGCGTGTGGCTCGCGGCCTCGAGCTGATGCCGAGCCTGCAATACATCGTGCACCCCGACAACTCGAGTATCACCAACACCGCCATCTTCCCGAAGAACATGTTCGTCTACGGCGTGAGCCTCAAGATGGACCTGGGCACCATGCTCGGCTTCGACAAGACCGCCGGCGGCGACTGACCCTCCTCTACGAACGGATCCCCTCATGAGCAAGAAAACCGCATTGGTCGTCAGCGCRCACTCGGCTGACTTCGTCTGGCGCGCCGGCGGCGCGATCGCCCTGCACGCCGCGGCCGGCTGGGATATCACCGTTGTCTGCCTGTCGTATGGCGAACGCGGCGAATCGGCCAAGCTGTGGCGCAAGCCCGGCATGACACTGGACAAGGTGAAGTCGGAGCGCCAGGTCGAGGCCGAGAACGCTGCGAAGCACCTCGGCGTCGCCGATATCCAGTTCTGGGACCTCGGCGATTACCCGATCACACTGACTAACGACTCACTGTTCCGGCTCGCCGACCTCTATCGCTCCGTGCGGCCCAACTGGGTCATGACCCACTCCAGGAAGGACCCGTACAACGCCGACCACGTCGCGGTCAGCGCGTTCGCCCAGGAGGCCCGTATTGTCGCCCAGGCGCACGGCCACGCCCCCGAGACGCCGGTGATCGGCGCCCCGCAGGTCTACCTCTTCGAGCCGCACCAGCCCGAACAGTGCGGTTGGAAGCCGGACACGATCCTCAACATCACCGATGCGTGGGACAGGAAGCGTGCGGCGATCGAGTGCATGCAAGGCCAGGAACACCTGTGGGAGTACTACACACGCGTGGCGCTGCAGCGCGGCGTACAGGGCGGTCGCAATTCCGGCACGCCGATGACGTACGGCGAGGCTTATGAATCGGTGTTCCCGGCGGTGGCGAGCGCGTTGGGCTAACATCGTTTTCTGGACGCGACTCTCGGGTGATGAATGTCTCGCGAAGACTGGTATCGAAACGTCGACTGGAATGATGGCATCGCGGCAGCGTTCGAGGAGAAGCTGTCGCGAGCACGCCACAAGAGCGATTACCTGAGGATCCAGGCCTGCAGCCTTACCGACAGGCATCCGCGAGTAGCGCTTGCCCTGTTGGATCGGTATTTCGCACTCGGTGAGCACTTCGATGATGCTCAGGCATATGTCGACCGAGCGACATCCTACCTCGCCCTTGGCGATGTCAATCTCGCCATCCAAGCTTACGAGGCGGCCCTGGCCAGAGAGGCGACTTATCCGCAGATGAAAACCTGCGCTTACTCGGACCTCCCTTACCTGATTGCCACCCTGGGTCTGGAGAGCCATTTCGATCGCGCAATGGAAGTTCTGGAACTCTCGAGCGGGCGCCTCATGTTTCCTGTCGATCGTTTCAAGCACCACGCTACTCGCGCGATCATTCTTGCCCGGCGCCATAGTCCGGAATGCCGAGCGCAGGCACTAGCAGCTCTMGAGGCCGCGACGATCGATCACTCGGGATTCCAGTACCACCCAAACATAGGGCTCGTATCTGAGAAGCATGCTCTATCCCTCTCTCTGCTTGCCAAGATAGTAGGTCTCCACTAGTCACAGGTAGCTCAGCCACCACGTTTTGTGAGTGGCCCGGTACCGCGCGTAGCGGCTTGCGATCGGATAGAGCACGACCAGCACCGCGAGCCACACGGCATACGTGCCGGCTAAGGACAACCCCCATCCATCGGCGCGAAGCCGCGACTGATCGCTCAACGTGCCGATGAAGTGCGCCGCGGGCACGCCGTAGAACTGCGCGATGATCACCGCGAACGTATGCGCCAGATACAGGTGCAGCAGGTACGACAGCATCGGCGTGCGGCCGAAGGCAAGGAAGGGTTTCAGCAACCATGCCGGCGCACGGCCCAAGGCGAGGCCGAGCAGCGTGGAGATTCCCAGGGTGACCAGAACATAGTCCAGCGAGGGTGGGTACTTCGCCACCAACATGACTGCCAACGGTGTCAGCGATCGATCAGTGGGAACCGTCCAGGGATGCGGGTCGCCATAGACGTTCGGCAGGCGAAGCACGAAGAACAGAAGCAACATGCCGATGGCCAGCAGCGCGAGCGTCCGGGTTCGCCGCGATGGCTCCATCAGATAGATCCCGCCGATGCCGTAACCCACGCACATGATCCCGAACCATGGCAGCACCGGGTAGGCAATGAAGCCGAACGGCAGCGGACCCGGCTGCATCAGCAGGTGCCATGGCAGCCCCCACACGCCGAGCGTGCCGGCATCCACGCCATCGAACAGGTTGTGCCCGGCGACCAGGGCGATGCCAATCCCCAGCGCCACGCGGCGCGGCAGATGCACCACGGCGGACATCAGCACCATGCTCAGGCCGATCGCATAGATCACCTGCAGGAAGACGGCGGGACGAAAGTCGAAACCCAGGTCGACGAAAGTGACTTCGAGGAACATCAACCAGAGGCCGCGCGTGAGCAGGAACCGCGAGAGCGGCCAGCCCGTCTTCCCTCGATGGGCCTGGAGGAAGATCGAAACACCCGACAGGAGAACGAAGGTCGGCGCACAGAGGTGCGTCACCCAGCGCGTCAGAAACAACGCCACCGACGTCTTGTCCAGATCCAGCGGATCGAACAGGAAGGCCTGGCGGTTGACGAAGTCGCGCGTATGGTCGAGCACCATCAGTGCGATGACGAGGCCACGTAGTGCGTCGATGAAGTCCAGGCGAGGCAGCGGCGCCGTTGAGGCCGCGGTTGCGTTCGAAGCGTGCGGTTCCACCATCGCCAGTCACCCCGGAATCCAGACCCAACCTGACCGTTGTAGCGCCTTCGACCCGCGAGGTGAATCGGAGGAATGGCATAGGCCGCCGTCTATGGCGCAGCAAACCGCTGACGGTAAGCGCCCGGACTGGTGCCCAGCTTGCGCCGGAAGTGATGTCGCAGGGTGGTCGCCGTACCGAGCCCGGTCTGGCCGGCGATCAGGTCGATCGATAACGCCGAGCTCTCCAGCAACTCGCGCGCCCGATCGACTCGAAGCGTCGTCAGCCAGTCCGCCGGCGTGGTTCCCGTCGAAGCCTTGAAGCGACGGATGAAGGATCGCTCGCTCATCGCCGCCATGGCGGCGAGCGTGGCCAGCGGCAGGTCGTCGGCAAGGCGGCGACGCATCGCGTCCATCACAGGGCCCAGCAGGTCGCGTTCGCGCTGGGCCACGGGGCGCTCGACGTACTGGGCCTGGCCGCCGTCCCGATGCGGTGGAATGACCAGGCGCCTCGCTACGTGATTGGCGATGGCCGGGCCGCGGTCACGCCGGATGAGGTGCAGACAGAGGTCGAGACCCGCGGCGCTGCCCGCCGAGGTGAGCAACTGACCCTCGTCGACATAAAGCACATCCGGATCCACCTCGATGGCGGGATAACGAAGGCGCATCGCCTCCGCGTAACGCCAGTGCGTCGTGGCACGCCTGCCGTCCAGCAACCCTGTGGCGGCGAGAACGAACGAACCCGAGCAGATGGAGAGAAGCCGCGCCCCACGTGCATGGGCACGCTGAAGCGCGTCCACGACGGCTAAGGGCACGGACTCGTCAACGCCCTTCCAGCCCGGCACGATGATCGTCCCCGCCTCCGCGAGCCGATCCAGATTCCCGTCGGGCTGAAGGCGGGTGCCGTACTGGCCCCGGACCTCGCCCTGCTCCGCAGCGCAGGTCTCAAAGCGATACCAGTCCTCGCCCAGTTCCGGCCGCGCCATGCCGAACACCTCGGCGGCACTGGCGAACTCGAACATGCACAGCCCCTCGTAGACCAGGGCCACGACGAGCGCATTGGGCGGCGCAAAAGGTATTGGCATGATCTGATCGCATGATGGCGTTCACGCCACTATGCCGCGCTTGCGCCATCGGGACAATGGCTTGCACACCCACCGCACGAGAGCACTGCCATGTCGAACGCCGTCACCCGCGTCCCCGCCGCCCCATCGGACCTCGCCATCGCCCATTTCGAGTCGAAGCTCAGCTTCGAAACCGACTGCTGGGATACGCACGACGCGCTTGCCCTCGATGATCCTGGCTTCGTGCTGCTCGATGTCCGCAGCCCGGCCCTGTTCGCCCAGGGCCACGTTCCCGGCGCGATCAACCTGCCCCACGGCAAGATCATCGCCTCACGCATGGCATCGTGGCCCACGTCGACGCTCTTCGTAACCTACTGCGCGGGTCCTCACTGCAACGGCGCGGCCCGTGGCGCGGCGAAGCTGGCCCGCCTGGGTCGTCCGGTGAAAATCATGGCTGGAGGCATGACCGGGTGGCTCGACGAAGGTTTCGAACTCGCGGTTGCATCCACAGCAGCCCCTGCTCCGTATCAAGTCACCTGAATGGAACGCGCACGCGTTGACACGGATGGCACGCAGCTTGCCTCTACTATCCCACGCTACTTTCAACCTCCGTTGCCGAGAATGGACATTCGGCTCGGCTGATACAGGTCATGTTGTGGGGATGGGATCAACTTTGATGATTTTTCAGCAGGACGCCCGCGTACCTCGCGCAAGGCTGTGCCTGGCGTTGTTTCTGGCCCTGCATGGGCCCGCGGCCTGGGCCGCGGTACCGCCCGAACGCGATGCACTCATGGCAAAAGTGCGTCAGGAACGTGACCAGGGTCATCGCGTGGATGCACTGGCACAGGTCCAGGCGATCCTCGCCCGGTGGCCGGACGACCGCGAAGCACAGGCGCTAAACGTCACTTTGTTGACGGAAATCGGCGCAACGACGCGCGCCAGGGAACTGGCGTCGACCCTACAGCCACCGCAGAGTGCTGCGGACAGTGCGCGTCTCGACGCCGATCACGTGGCCCGGGAAACCCGGTGGGCCGAGGGTTCGCCGGCCGATCCGCGTGCACCGTACGCCGAAGCCGATCGCGCGGTCGTCGATGCACGACGACTCGCGGACGACCCCCTCCTTCCCGCCGACATGCGCCTTCGCGAACAGTTCGACCTCATCGTGGCGCTGGATCAGGCAGGACTCATGGACGAAGCCGTGCAGCGCTACGACGCCCTGCACAAGCAAGGGGTGACGCTACCCGCTTACGCCGAGCGCAACGCGGCCGACGCCCTTCTCGCCAAGCGCCGCCCGGCCGAGGCCGCACAGGTTTATGAAGACAGCATCGCCAGGGATCCCGGTCCGTACGACGCCGCCGATCTCGATCCGCGCATCGGACTCATGTACGCGTACCTGGAGTCGGGACAGACCGGCAAGGCGTTCACCACCATCGACAATCTGGCGGCGAAGGAACAGCCCTGGGTCCGTGTTCCCGGCATTCGCCTGCCCATCCAGAACCCGCGCAAGTTCGACGCCGAATCGGCCGCCATCTCGGCACGCAGCATCGTGGATATGCAAGCCGACGCGTATGCGCGCATCGTGCCGCTCAGCCGCGAGGCACCGGCCGATTCGGACATCCGTCGCCAACTGGGCATGGTGGAACTGGCACGCGGCTGGCCCCGCCGCGCCCAGGACGACCTTGCCATTGCTGATACCCTGAATCCGCGGGATGTCGATTCCTACCTCGACGCCGCGGAAACGAAACGCGCCCTGCACGATTACGAAGGCATCGACGACGATCTGGCCGAGGCCAAGGTGCTCGGCAGTCGCACTGACCGCGTCGACCGTGCCATCCAGTCGTGGGATCGCGAGCGCGGCTGGCAGTTCGACATCAGCCAGGAGAACGGCAAGGGCTCCAGCCCCGACTTCGGCGACCGCGACAGCGCCACCCTGGCGACGATCGAAAGTCCGCTGATCGACGACCACTGGCGCGTCGTCGCGCTGGGGCGCTATTCGACCGCCGACCTGCCGGAAGGCGACGTCCGCCGGACGCGGTTCGGCTTCGGCGTGCGTGGCTACGCACGTGGCCTCGAAGCCTATGTGCAGGCGTTGCCCGCCGCGGACAGGTACGTGGGCAAGACCGCCCTGGAAGCCGGCGTAAACTGGGCGATAACCGACCACTGGGCGATCGCCACCGACTTCAGCACGGCCGGCGAAGACACGCCGTTGCGCGCGCAGTACTACGGTATCTCCGCGAAGACCCTCGAAACGGCCGTGACATGGCGGGCGAGCGAACTCACGCAGGCGCGACTGGGTGTGGCCCGCGACAATTTCAGCGACGGCAACAAACGCACGAGCTGGCTGGCTGCCTTCATCCAACGCGTTTACACCGCGCCCAACCTCGCCCTCGACGGCGGCGTGGAAGTGGGCGGCTCGTTGAACACGCAGACCGATCGTCCTTATTTCAACCCGCGCCGCGACAACAGCTACGCGCTCACTGGCCGGCTGGAAAACCTGCTCGGCCAGTTCTACGAACGCCAGGTCACCCAGCGTATCGACGTCGCCGTCGGCGAGTACGACGAGCAGGGTTATGCCAGCGACTGGATGGCCAGCGTGCGCTACGGCCAGATCTTCCAGCCACGCGCGGGCATCCGCCTTGGCTGGGGAATCGGCTGGCACAACCAACCCTACGATGGCCGCCGCGAACATCGCGTCGTCCTCGACCTGACCCTGCACTGGGGAGAATGAGAGTCATGCGTTCGCTGTTGTTCCTGCTAGCCCTGCTCGGGCTCGCGCTTCCCACGTTCGCGCAGACCGTCGCTCCGGCGCGGCCCACGCTGATCGTGCTCGCCTATCACGACGTTCGCGACGATGTCGGCCTGCAGGCCGACCGCGATCCCGATGCGACCAGCACCGATCACCTGATCTCGCACTTCGACTGGCTCAAGGCCAGCGGCTACAACATCGTCAGCCTGCAGCAGGTCGTCGATGCCAGCCACGGCGGTGCCAGGCTTCCCCCGAACGCCGTGCTGCTCACCTTCGACGACGGCCTGGAGAGTTTCTACACCCGCGTCTATCCCCTGCTACGCGCTTATAACTATCCCGCCGTCGCCGCCATCGTCGGCTCCTGGATGGACATGCCTGCCGGCAAGCGTATGCCTTATAACGGTTCCGACTGCGATCGCGACTGCTTCCTCACCTGGGACCAGGTGAGCGAGATGCACAAGGGCGGCCTGGTCGAATTCGCCTCGCACTCCTGGGGTATGCACGAAGGAACCGAAGGCAATCCGCAAGGCAACCTGTTGCCCGCCGCCGCCTCGCTGCGTTACGACGACAAAGCCCACGTGTACGAAGACGAAGCGCAGTACCGCGCTCGCGTCGGCGCCGATCTCCAGCACAGTGCGGACGAAATCGCCGAGCACACGGGTGTTCGTCCGCGCGCCGTCGCATGGCCTTACGGCGCCTATACCCGTGTGGGTCGCGCCGTGGCCGCGGAACACGGCATGCCGGTGACCTTCAGCCTCGGCGACCGACTGCCCACCCTCGAGGTCGGCAAGACCATTCCTCGCCTGCTGGTCAGCGGCAATATCACCGCGAACCGCCTGGGCTGGCTGATGCGCCATCTCGATCGTGTCGAACCCACGCGTGCCGTGCAGGTAGACCTCGATTACGTGTACGACCCCGACCCGGCCCAGCAGGATCGCAACCTCTCGAAGCTGCTCGATCGTATCAAGCGCCTGCACCCGAGCCAGGTCTGGTTGCAGGCCTATGCGGACCCGGACGGCGATGGCGTCGCCGATGCGGTGTATTTCCCGAATCGCCACCTGCCGATGCGCGCGGACCTTTTCTCCCGCGTGTCATGGCAGTTGCGCACCCGCGCCGGCGTGCGCGTGTACGCCTGGATGCCCGTCCTCGCCTTCCGTTTTCCGGACGGCAAGGACCTGCCGTCGCTCGCCGGCGAACCCAAGCCCGGCGGCGACCATTATCGCCTTGCGCCGTACGACCCGAAGGTGCGCGCCATGATCGGCGACGTCTATGAAGACCTCGCCATGCATGCCGATGCCGCAGGCGTGCTGTTTTCCGATGATGCCTATATCCGCGACACCGACAACCTCGGCCCGTGGGCGAAGAACACCCCGGCGCAGAATACGCAGGCGCTCATCGATTTCACGCTCGAGCTCTCCGAACGCATGCAGAAGTGGCGCCCGCAATTGCGTACGGCACGCAACCTTTACGCCCGGCCCGTCCTGGAGCCGAATGCGGAAGCCTGGACGGCGCAGAACCTGCCCGCCTTCATCAAGGCCTATGACATGACCGCGGTGATGGCCATGCCGCAGCTCGATCAGCAATCGGACCGCATCGGCTGGTACAAGCACCTTGCCGCCCAAGTCGCGATGGTTCCGAACAGCTTCGAGCGCACCTTGTTCGAATTCGCCACGCAGAACTGGCGTACGCACCAGCCCATCGACGACCGCGACCTTGCCTTACGCATGCGCACCGTGCAGGCCGCGGGTGCGTGGCACATCGGTTACTACCCGGACGACTTCCTCCACGACCATCCTGGCCTGGAAACCATCCGGCCTTTTATTTCGGCATCCGACTATCCCTATCCGGAGCCCATCCGATGAACGGCGGAATTCTCCACATACTGCTGGAATTCGCGTTCTTCTATCCGCTGGTGATGTCGCTGTTCTGGATGACCGGCGGCGTGATCTATTTCATGCGTTGGGAACGTAACGAGCCGGTACGCGTCAAACCGCCCGAGCTGCCGGAATACCCCATGGTCACCCTTGTGGTGCCTTGCCATAACGAAGGCGAGCAGGTACGCGAAACCATCGCCCACCTCGCTTCGCAGCAGTACCCGAACTTCGAAATCATCGCGATCAACGACGGTTCGACCGACGATACGGGTGCCCAGCTCGACCAGTTGCTCGACCAGTACCCGAAGCTGCGCGTCATCCACATGTCGAGCAACCAGGGCAAGGCCATGGGTCTGCGCGCCGCCGCCCTGGCGTCCAACGCGGACTTCCTGGTCTGTGTCGACGGCGATGCCCTGCTCGACGACTACGCCACTCACTGGCTGCTGTCGCACTTGCTCGATAGTCCCCGCGTCGCCGCGGTCACCGGCAATCCGCGCATCCGCAATCGCTCCACCCTGCTGGGCAAACTGCAGGTGGGCGAGTTCTCGTCCATCATCGGCCTGATCAAGCGTGCGCAGCGCGTCTATGGACGCATCTTCACGATCTCGGGCGTGATCGCCGCGTTCCGCAAGAGCGCGTTGCACGACGTCGGTTACTGGAACACCGACATGGTCACCGAGGATATCGACGTGAGCTGGCGGCTGCAGATGCGCCACTGGGAAATCCGCTACGAACCGAATGCCCTGTGCTGGATCCTCATGCCGGAGACGATCCGCGGCCTGTGGAAGCAGCGCCTGCGCTGGGCCCAGGGTGGCTCCGAAGTGCTGCTGCGTTACACGAAGAAGCTGTTCGCCTGGCGTCAGCGTCGCATGTGGCCGGTCGCCATCGAATACGTGATGAGCCTTGTCTGGTCGTACACCATGGCGATCATCGTCACGCTGTGGGTGCTCGGGCTGTTCATCGAGCTGCCGCCCTCGTTGTATATCGAAACGCTGCTGCCGCAGTGGCACGGTGTGGTGCTCGGCGCGATCTGCCTGCTGCAGTTTCTGATCAGCCTGCTGGTCGACCGTCGCTATGAAACGCGCATCGGCCGGAACTACTACTGGATGATCTGGTACCCGCTGGTGTACTGGATCCTTAACACGGCGACCTCCATCGTTGCGATGCCCAAAGCCTTGATGAAGCGCAAGGGCACGCGTGCGGTGTGGGTCAGCCCGGACCGGGGACTGCGATGAAAGCCGAAGCCATCCTGATCCAGCGCCCCGAGCGCCAGTCCTCGGTACAGAAAGCCGTGTTCAGCGTGGTCACCGTCATCGCGTGGCTGTTCTGGGCATTTCTCTGGCTGCCGCTGATCACCCTCGGTGCCTGGGCCTTCGGCGTGCGCAACGCCTGGTTGCAGCTCTACGTCCTGCAACCCTCCCACAAGGAAGGCGACCTCAATGTGGTGCTGATCGCCGCCGTCATCTGCGCGCTCATATTCACCACATGGTCGGGCTACAACCGTGCGCGGTTCTCCGGCAGACAGAAACGTCGTGGAAACGATCCTGTCGGCATTGAAGCGACGGCGCGCGTGATCGGCGCGAGCACCGAAGACGCCGTGAGTATCCAGGCGCACCGCCGTGCCGTGGTGAGTGTGAGTGACGCCGGCTACATGACGGTCGACGAAGTCCGCTAGACCAAGGCGAATACGCCAAACCCGGGATCGGAAGAAATCCACTCCCGGTCAACTCGCCAGCCACCGGCGGCGGCAAGGCGCGCAAACGACGCCGGTGTGAACTTGTGCGAGTTCTCCGTGTGGATGGACTCGCCGGCGGCGAAGCCGAAGCGTTGGCCTGCCACCGTCACCTGCTGCGCTACGCGGCTCACCAGGTGCATCTCGATGCGCTCACGTTCCGCGTTCCACACCGCGCGATGCTCGAAGGCCTGCGGATCGAAGTCCCCACCCAGCTCACGGTTGATGCGTACMAGCACGTTGCGATTGAACGCCGCAGTCACACCCTCGGCATCGTCGTAGGCCGCGACCAGCGTATCCACCGGCTTGACCTGGTCGGCGCCAACGATGAAGTGCGCCTTGGGGCCCAGCCTCTCGCGCACCGACCGCAATAGCGCGATCGCCTCATCCGGCACGAAATTGCCGATCGTCGAACCCGGAAAGAACGCCACCACTGGCCTGCCGGCAAGGGCGCCAGGCACGTCGATGGCGCGGGTGAAATCACCGACCACCGGGTACACCTCCAGCGCCGGATACGCGGAGCGCAGCCGCTCTACCGCCCCGTTGAGGGCATCCACGCTGATGTCGACCGGGACGTAAGCCGAAATCTGTGGCGCCGCGTCGAGAAGTACACGCGTCTTGTCACTCGCGCCGCTACCCAGTTCGAGCAGCACGGCGCCATCCGGAATGGTTGCCGCCAGTGCCGGTGCGATGTCGTGCAACAACGCCGTTTCGGTGCGCGTCGGGTAATACTCGGGCGTGACGCAGATGGCTTCGAACAAGGCCGATCCAGCGGCGTCGTAGAAGTACTTCGGCGAGAACGCCTTCGGCGATGCCGACAAACCTGCGAGCGTGTCACGCAGGAAGGTCAGGCGATCGTCGTCCGGAGAACTGCCGACATCGCGCGCCAGGCGCAGGCCGGAAAACATCCAGCGCTGGCCCGGACGATAGAAATTCCGGTAAGACGGCCGGACGTGATGCGGCGGCGTCACGCTGGCGCCACCCCGCAACACCATCTGGCCACTCATGAACTTGCCGTTGTATTCACCGACGGCATCATCCGTCGCACGGAAACCTGGATACGGCGAATAGGCGCTGGTGGTCCACTGCCAGGCGACATCCGAAACCTGGTCCAGATCGGTACGCGTGCGAACGGCGTGCTCCCACTCGGCTTCGGTCGGCAGGCGTGCGCCGGCCCAGCGGGCGAAGGCTTCCGCCTCGTAATAGCTAATGTGCGTTACCGCGGCATCGGGGTCGACCGGTTTCCAGCCACCCGGCGTCATATGCGACCAGACATCACCCTCGCGACGCCAGTACAGCGGTGCCTCCCAGCCCTCCTCCTGACGTTGTGACCAACCGTCGGAGAGCCAGAGGTCCGCCCGGCGATAGCCTCCCAGCGCCATGAAGGCGAGCCACTGCCCGTTGGTCACGAGACGATCGGAGATTTCGAACGGTTCCAGCCACACCGTATGGCGAGGCCCTTCGTTGTCGAACGCGAAGTGCTCGTCCACGACGCCGATGCGTACCGGACCACCGCCGATGCGACGGAAGCGGCCGCTGGGGCCGGGTGCCTCTGTCGGGCATGCCGGAGCGAGCGCCGGCTTGAGCGGCGACTGGGCGAACAGGTGCTGCACGTCCATCACCAGCAATTCCTGGTGCTGTTCCTCGTGGGCGAAGCCAAGGCGCAGCAACGCCTCCAGTTCCGCCGAGGGCATCTCCCGCAGGAAGGCACGCATGTG
>NZ_JBFUIT010000079.1:0-13936 GCF_056401735.1 Luteibacter sp. P4_D7_3 | reverse complement strand
TGTCGGTGGTATCCAGCGATACACCGTAGCTGAAGACATAGAGCTTGCCGCTACGCGTCTCGACCGGTTCGAACGCGGTCTCGCCGGGCGACAGCATGCGCACGAAATCGAAGTCGCGACCCAGGGCCGACGACGACTCCCAACGAAACCCATCGTTGCCCACGATGATGGCGTACAGACCCGAGCCCGGACGCGAAAAATCGGGATTGGGCTGGCTATCCGGCGTAGTGACCTTGCCGGCGCGGGTCGTGTCCGTGCCGGTGATATAGGCGATGGCGTAGTTGTGCAGCCGGTCGTGCATGGCCGACAGCTCAGAGGCGTAGTTCGCCTTGTTCTGCGCCAGACCGGTCAGGCCCAGGAAGGCAGCGAGCGCGAAACCAGTCGCCAGCGCCGCGCGCGCGGCCAGCGAAAGAGGCCGACGTTTGGTGGATGAAGCGTTGTCCATGCTTCGAGCTTACCTCGGGGCGGCGCGACGTCTCGATCGCGCCGCCCCCGGATGGATCAATCTTCGTCCGCTTCGTTACGCGGGATGGCGAAACGATAGCCGCGGCCACGCACGGTCTCGATGGGCTTGAGCACGCTTTCCGGGTCCAGCTTGCGGCGCAGGCGGCCAATGAAGACCTCCAGCACGTTGGAGTCGCGATCGAAGTCCTGCTGGTAGATGTGCTCGGTGAGGTCGGCCTTGGAGACCAACTCGCCTGCATGCAGCATCAGGTATTCCAGCACCTTGTATTCGTAGCTGGTGAGGTCGACCTGGCGGCCTTCGACCGTCACCGTCTGCGCCGTGGTATCCAGCTTGATCGGGCCGCAGGCCAGCACCGGCTTGGACCAGCCGCTTGCGCGACGGACCAGGGCGTTGATGCGGGCCAGCAGTTCCTCGACGTGGAACGGCTTGACCAAGTAGTCGTCGGCGCCGTGCTTGAGGCCTTCGACCTTGTCCTGCCAGCTACCCCGGGCGGTGAGGATCAGGATCGGGTAGCGCTGGCCGTGCTCGCGCAGGGCCTTGACCAGATCCATGCCCGACAGCTTGGGCAGACCCAGGTCGATGATGGCCAGGTCGAACGGCACCTCGCGACCCAGGTACAGCCCTTCTTCGCCATCCTGGGCGGCATCCACGGCGAAGCCGTCGCGCTTCAGGCGCGCGGCGAGGGTCTCGCGCAGCGGGGCCTCATCCTCTACAAGCAGGATTCGCATCAATGTTTCTCCTTGTTATCCCCGGCGCTCGCGTCCAGGGGCTTGGCAGTTTCGGTTCGGATCGGTACCACGCGGACGTGACCGTCCAGCGTGAGCACTTTGACCCGGTATTCGGTAAAGCGGCCGCGCTCGACGAGCCGCGTATCCGCTGACAACACCTTGCCCCCGGTGTCTTTTTGCACCTTGCTCACCGCCTGCTCCAGCGTCAGAGACTGGTCGGCCTGCACGGCAAAGGGCGACGCAAGGCAAAGTGCGGCGAAAAATAGCGGACGAAACGTGATTTTCATGTCTGGCGCAGAAAGACTGGTCGGYCGATCATGCCCACGCCCGACCAGCCCGAAGCTGAACGAAATCAGGCTGCCTGGCGAAGTGGCGCCATAGCGGCCTCGATCAGGCTCCAATCGGCACCCGGAAGGTGGGCGCCTTCGCTCAGGTGACGGCGGAAGCCGCGCGCGCCCGGCTCACCCTGGTAGAGCCCCAGAATGTGCCGGGTAATGTGCTTGAGCTGGCCGCCCCGCGCCAGTTCGGCCTCGATATAGATACGCATGCGCTCCAGCACCGCCCCGCGATCCGGCAGCGGCGTGCCATAGAGGTCAGCTTCCAGCTTCGCCAGTACGAAGGGGTCGTGGTAGGCCGCGCGGCCGATCATCACACCGTCCACTTGGCTCAGATGCTCGCGGACCGCCTCGACGGTGGTGATGCCGCCATTGATGACGACCGTGAGCTCGGGGAATTCGCGCTTCAGGCGGTAGACGCGCTCATAGTCCAGCGGGGGAATCTCCCGATTCTCTTTGGGGCTGAGACCTTCGAGCCATGCCTTGCGAGCGTGCACGACGAGGATGCCCACCCCGGCTTCGATCATGGTGGTGGTGAAACGCTGTAGGTCGGCATATTCGTCCTGGTCGTCCACGCCGATGCGGCACTTCACCGTGACAGGGACGTCGACGACCTCGGCCATGGCCCGGACGCACTCGCCCACCAGGGCCGGTTCGCGCATGAGGCAGGCGCCAAATTTGCCCGACTGCACGCGGTCCGACGGGCAGCCCACGTTGAGGTTGATCTCGTCATACCCGGCCTCAGCGCCCATCACGGCCGCCTTGGCCAGCTCCACCGGATCGCTGCCACCCAGCTGCAGGGCCACGGGATGCTCCTCGTGGCTGTGCTCGAGGAGGCGGATCTGGTTGCCGCGCACGAGGGCCGCGCTGGTCACCATCTCGGTGTAGAGCCGGGCATGGGGGGACAGCAGGCGGTGAAAGTACCGGCAGTGACGATCTGTCCAGTCCATCATGGGGGCGACGGTGAGGCGGAAGGCTGAGGGGGGAGTGGGTTGCATGGCGGCATTTTAGCCGGTTCGGGGAATTGCCATCGGACGACACGGGATCGCGCGTTGACACCTACCGAGTCGGACACATAAGGAACCAGTAGCGTAACGCCGGACCGAAAGCGCGTATGCGTCACATGTTCATCCATCGACTCGTTCTCGCAGGAACATCAGCAGCAAGACAAAGGGCCCCACGACCGCGCAACCGAATAGGGTCAACCATCCCAGATTTCCCCACCATGCGCTCATGCTCCCTCCTATGCTCACTGATGGGTAATCTCGGAGATAGGTCACCTCGACCGGGGCTCCATTCCACGTGTCACTGCAACTGTCTGGAAGTATTTTTGCGTGTCCCCGGCCGACATACACATTGCCACTTACTTCGAACCGGTAGTCGAACGTCGGTGTCTTCCCTGCGCACTGCGTAGCCGTGACGATACCCACGGCGGGTACCGGATCAAATAGGACGGGATGCACGTCAACCAGCCAGAGCACCAGGAGCGCCAGAGGCACCCCGATCAGTACGTAACCCGTGCGCTTGCGATTGCCCACGACAAACTGCCAGTAGGCTGCAATGAATCCCTTAAGTGCCATCACGGCAACCCAAGTTGCCGTCCATGCCACACCTGTTTGGCGCCCGATCGACCTTCAACCGTGACCTTTACGTTGAAGCAAGACCGGGCGTCCGGATCCGACGGGAGACGAACACCGACGACGTCGTTCCACTTCGAAATATCAACGGCGGACGCGCCAAGCCTGGGCTCAGCGTTGAGCGTGTTAATCGACGGAATGTCGTACCCCATGCCAATGTCGTAGAGCTCGGGGACGTTTTGCAGTGCCGATATCGAGCCGCACGAAACCTCGACGGTTATCTTGTCGATCACCCCCAGCCGCTTTGCTTCGTTTGTCGGAAGATGCAGGAAATTACACGCGGACTTGCACTACCGAAGCGCAGGTGCTCCCGCAGATAAACATGGACAGCAGAGCCGTCCAGAATCGTGACCTCATCGGATACCGCCCCCATTCTGTTCCGGGCCGAATAACAAGAAATTGTCCGGCCTATTGCTCATTCTTGAAGCTGACGGGGCGGGTCCAGAGCCCAGGCCATGATAATCAGACCGACGACAGCGGGAACCAGCCACAGCAGGATACTGGCCAGGCTCGGTGTGGCAGGCTCCAGTTCCATGGCGCTAAAGGGATTGATCGCCCCGATGGGAAGCATGATGGCGACAAGCAGGCAAAGCCAAGCGGCAATGCGGCGCGCCAGTCGATGCATGCATAGCAGACCGACGCCGAGAGGGCCCAACACGGCGCAGATGAATGYGGTCACGAGCGGTGCGCCATTCGCCCTGAAGGCATCTAGGCAGGCGCCGAGTACTCGCCACAGGCATGTGGCGCCAGCCAGATACGCCACCGCGCGTCGCAAGATATCGGTCGGTGTCATAGCGGTATCAACTCGATCTCCGAGTCCATGACATCTGCGACCCAGCGAACACTTCTGTCGTCGTTGAAACAGACAACGATGCCCATCGACTCGCCGTTTGGCCCGGTGAACCCATGGTCAAGCTCGACGATGTCACCCACGGCGGGGCGGCTGCTGCCATCACCCGCCCTCATATCGACGCGCTGCACGGGAATCTCGGCGATCAGGCGGGCCTTCAGGGGAGTACCGATTGAGGCATCCAACGCCCTGCAAGGTTCGACCAAATCACCATCGTCACTCATCAGCCAACCCTAGCCTTCTCCTAGCCCGGGCAGATCATGCCGTCGATTCGGCAACGTTGTAAATGCAGGCGTCATGTCGGGAGGCGAGGTATGGCTGGCCCCGCGACTGGTCGCTTAGACTCGTGGCAGACCCATGAGTACCGGATGAAAGTCAGCGTCGATGGCGATATGGATACGCCGCTCGCGTTGGCAGCGTGGACGGTGGCATGGCAGCGCTTTGCGCCATCCTGGTCGGCATAGGCTTGTTCGCGACCGAGTTCAACGCGCTAGGCGTTCCGGGGATATGGTTTCCCTATGGAACGGGTGTGGCGAGAGGCCAGTACGCCTACGCCGCCTTCGTCGCCTTTCTCTTCGCGCTGATCCTCAAGCGGTTTGCGAGCGATGCGCGACGCATGTAGAACGCTATGCCGTCGAGTCGTGATATGGCGGCGTCACTCTCCCGCCTCGACCGTGGGCTTGGGAGCGGTGACATCGCTACTCGGCGGCGCCGCTCTTAAGGCGGGGACGAAGAAGGCCGAAATGCGATCGGCGAAGAACAGCAGTGCCAGCCCCATGATCGTCTCCACGACCGCGTGATTGATTTCTGCCAATACGTTCAGGCTTCCCGAATTGAGGCCCTTCTGTGTGTCGTACGCGGTCACCAGATAGCTGATGGCACTCATGATCGACGCGGCGCCGAGATAGCGCAGGACCAGTGCAAACCACATGCGTGGTGTCATATGCGTTCCCCTTCCTTGTTGAATGACAGGCGACCCCGGCATGCGGGGTGAGATCCGATTCTTTCCGATCCTCATCGAATCGGCAACTGGTGCTCCACTCGCGCCCGGGCCGTGAACACGCTTAGACTGAGACCACTTTCATCCGAGCGAATTCAAAGCGCCATGATCGTTACCGAACGCCTGATCCTCAGTCCCACGTCCGTTTCCGATTTCGACGACTGCCATGCAGCGCGAACCGATCCGGAGGTCATGCATTTCATCGGCGGCCCCGCGGCATCCGAGGACACCTGGATCAAGCTGCTACGGAACATTGGTCACTGGTCCGCCTACGGGCACGGTCTGTTCACCGTGCGGGAGAAAGAGGGTGGTCGCTTCGTCGGCGACGTCGGACTCGCAACCTTTCACCGCGACCTCGGTGACGACTTCGATCCCTTTCCGGAAGCGGCCTGGGTGCTCGCACGGTCCGCACAAGGAAAAGGCTACGCCACCGAAGCCGTGCAGGCCGCGCACGACTGGTTCTTCGCGCATCGCGAGACAGGACGCACCGTTTGCATCATCAATCCCGAGAATGTTCCCTCGATTCGGGTGGCGGAACGGCTGGGCTACCGGGCGTTCGGCGAGGCGTCCTACAAGGGATCGACGGTGACGAAGTTCGAGCGCCTTCCGTAAGTCGCTCGAGGCTCAGGCCACCTCGATGTTCTGAGCAATGCGCCATAGCACACCGGTAGGGTCGATCAGCACGAAGTCGCGCATGCCCCAGGGTTGGTTCGCCGGCGGCACGACGCGCACGCCGTAGCGCTTGGCGATGTCGTGCGCCAGCACATGTTGCCACCAGGCTTCCACGTCGACGACGAGCATGTGCATCATGACGTTCTCGGCGTGTTCCTTGACGTAGAAATTCTGCAGAAGAAAGCTGGTCTCCCCTGCCCTGAGATAAGCCAGGTCGTCGGACGACCACGCCACCGTGAATCCGACGTCTCTGTAGAAGCGTTTCGACAACTCGAAATCTTTCGCAGGCACGAAGGCCTTGATCTCTACGGTTTCCATCGTCACCTCGTTCTCCTCGTTGGACATGCCAGGTCAGGCCGACTCGCGATCCTTGCGTCCGATCTCCACCAGGGCAGCGAGGCCTCGTTTCAGACTTCGAAGGCCGCTTTCACCAATACGGGCGTGAAGGTCCGCGTCGATCCGGTCSCGTGCGGCGCCTTGCACGGCTGCAGCGTCACGACCGCGTTCGGTCAACGTGATGACCAGCTTGCGGCGATCGACGGGATCGCCTTCACGCGCGAGGTACCCGCGAGTGACCAAGGTATCGACGAGCTGCCCGGCCGCCTGCTTGGAGACGCGAAGCTCCTGGACCAAGCGACCCAGCGGCACGTCGCCGGCGCCCTTCGCCAGTCCACCGATTACGTAGAGGCCGTTTTCGGGGATATCGTCGTAGCCGGCTTCGTCGAGCGCGCCGCGCATGGCCGTGGCGTAGGTACCGCGGGCATGCCTGAGTAGCGCAGGCACGACGATGTCTTCATACCAGGCGGGTTGATCATGGGACACGACTGCGCACCTCATCAACGGGGTTGATAGTCAATTTAGTTGACTATCAACCCCTCCGCAAGTGCTCTGGCAGGGGCGGCCCATAAAGAAAATGGAGCACCCGGCGGCTCCCCGGCGAGCGCCCCTTTGCCGACGAATGGATCAGCAACGGCCGCAACACAACGACACCGCCGCGCTCGACCACACAGGGCACCTTGCCTGCCGCAGCCGCGGCCCGGAGAGCCTCGCTCGACAGTCGCCCTAACACGTGCGTGCCGGGTACGACTTCCAGGGGCCCTGTATCCGCAGCGTTGTCGTCGAGCTGCAGTCGCACCGCCACCATCTGTTCAAGCACGGCCACGGGCGGCTGAACGAACCACACGCCTTCCTTGCGCGACCAACCAGACCAACCGGCCACGTCACGGCGGTTACGAACCGGAATGCTCAGGTCCTGATGCGGCGTCACCGACCACGTGGACCCATCGGATTTGGAAAACAACGTGCACTGGACTGCTTGCGCACCGGCCGGAAGCAGCGCTGCGATCGGCGGACTATTCGCCAGCCAGCGTCCGAGCGATGCAACGGCATCCAGCGACAAAAGCTTTCGTGAGCCGGCACCCGTCAGCGGCGCAGCTTCGACAGCGGCGAGCAGCGCATCACATGCTTCACTCGTAAGGAGGGGCGACAGGATCGTGAATCCGTCGCGGAAGAACCCAGAGCCTGCCAGAGACTCACTGGGTGACGCGCTCACGTCAGGGGCTCGCCGCTATCGAACGTTCGAGTCGGCTCAGCCGAACGAACTCGTTAAGCAGCCACACGACGCCGGAAAGGCCCAGCAGAAACTGCAGGGTCAAGAAAACCGCGATGCCGGCAGGTTGCGACATGGTCGAAAGGATGCGTGTCAACGATCCAAGATGCACCCAGGGCAATCCAACGATTGCCTGGACAAATGCAATGAAGCTCCCAGCAGCCAGTAAGAGAAGGCTCGTGTGTCGGGAACGTGCGTACGCAATCAGCTGCAGACTGAGCAGCGCCAATTGGCCGAACACCGAAACGACCATCAGGTACATATAGAAGATCGCAGTATCACCCGTCATTTGCATCGTCATACACCCCCGATGGTGTTCCTTCATGGACGTCAGCGTCCGGCTGTCGCTTCCGCGTAAGCCGCGTTGATTTCTTTCGCCTTCTGCTCGGCCAGCGCACGGATGTCCGGGCCGAGGTTGGCCACTTTATCCGGGTGGTACTCGCTCATCCGCGCCCGGTAGGCACTGACGATCTGCTCATGAGTCGCATCGCGCGCCACGCCAAGCACGTCATACCAGGGCAGCTGGCGCTGAAACAGGTTCGGCGGTACGGGGCGATGACCTTCGCTCGTTGGCTCGTCCGACTTGCTCATCATCGCCGAAACGAACTTGTAGCCGATCGCCAGGCAGACCGCGATAACGATGATGTCGACCAGGGTCATGCTAGCGCGCCTTCGATCTGGTGGAGATAGGTCGTCAGCTGAGCGTGACGCTCGCTGTCCGTGTCTTCGATGTCCATTTGCCGATGGAGCTTGGCACGGATAGTGTCGGCAAGGCGGGCCCGCTCGCTGGCATCCAGCAGCCGGTGCGCGGTGGAAACGAGGTCGAAGCGATCGGCGACGCGCAGACCCTGTTTGCGCACCAGATCGAGTGCATAGGGCGCGCACAGGAGCGCATCGGAAGCGATGCTCGCGCACTCCTTGCCGCCCAGACCGGTGACGTTTCGAAGGCGCCACACGCGCGAGACGGCGAAGACGATGGCCGCATACAGCACGATCATCCAACCGAGCAACACGAAGGCGGAGCCCAGCAGCACGACGGGAAGCGCGGCGAAAACCACGACCAGCAACATCACCGGCGTCGCCGATGCCGCGACGCCGATTCGCCATGCACGAAGGCCACGCGGCGACGGCCGGGCCAATGGTGGTGTCTGCAACGATGACCACCGCAGACGAAGTAGGGCACGCTGCGGCGCCAGTAGAGCGGGAACGTAGACGTGCCTTCCACCAAGCTCGAACTCCGAGCCCGCCGAGAATGACCACGTGCCATCGCGTCGCTCGAAGAAGACGACTTCGTTGTGGTACAGCAGCAGGACGGCGTCGTAGACATACATGCCTGCGACGCCGAACAACAGCCACCAGGGTGAAAGGAGCATGTCGCCTATTTCGCCTTGCGGGTGAACAAGCGCTTGATCGCTCCGCTCACTGCGGCAAAGCCGATCAGGATGAATTTCCACGCCGCAGCGAGGAACGTGCCGATGATCGCGAAGAAACCCTTCTTCGCGGCGACGGCGGCGACGCCTCCGGTGATCAGCGCAGCAAGACCGTATTCGGCGACCTTGTCGCCACTATGGAAATCGGTGTACGCCTGGCCCGGTGCGAACGTGAAGCCACCCATCGTGCCCTTGAACTGATCGACGGCCGTGGTGAGCGCATTCGGGTCGGCGACGAGGACGACGTTCATCACGCCACCGCGTCCGAGAATACGCGTGTTGTAGTTCACCACTTCGGCCTGCGACTTGTCTTCGCGCGCAACGAACGACCAGGCGAGGGACTTCAGCTCGTTGTCGTACTTCGGTGGATTCTTCCAGCCAATGACAGTGAGCGTGTCCCAGCCGCGCGAACGGCGTTCCTTGTTGCTCTGCTCGGTACCCTCGCGGACATTCTTCAGGATGTCGTCGGCATCGAGCTTTTCGTCGTCCTTCACATACCCGACATCCTCGTAGGTAAAGAAGGCGAWCCACGCCTTGTTGTCCGGGGCAAGCGTATACCTGTCGGCCTGGTGCGGCGGGTTATGCATCAACTCGTTGAGCCGCCTGGTGCCTTCCGGGTCGAGGAAGGCATAGCCCTTGGGTACGTCCAGCGTCGCTTGCGATCCGACCTGCACCTTGGTGGGGCCGAACTTCCAGGGCAGCTCCGATACCGGAGAAGCCTGCGCGGCGAGTGCCACCAACGACAGCGCGAGCGCGGCTGCCAACTTCCTTGCAAATCCAGTCATCGTGTTCTTCCCAAACCGTGCGCCGAGCGCAAGCGCGATCAGACGCGCGCCGTGGCGCGAATCCGGTGTCCTTCATGGGTCGTGGAAGCCCCTGTCACGACAGTTATAAGTTTGCAACAAAAGCCGGCCGGAGGGAATCGGACGCACCGAAGCCCCCGCCCCTTCCGGGGGCTTCCGGTAGAATGGAGGGTTGTGGTTTACAGGGCAGCTCCTCATGCACATCGTCGTCAACGAAGAACTCAAGGCTTACATCGACCCGCTGACACCCGACGAGTACGAGTCGCTGGAGCGCAGTCTGCTCGCCGAGGGCTGCCGCGACGCGCTGGTGCTCTGGGGCGACACCCTGGTCGACGGCCACAACCGCTACGGCATCTGCCGCAAGCACGACATTCCCTTCCAGACCGTACAGAACGAGCGTTTCCGCTCGATCGACGATGTCCACCTGTGGATGATCGAGCAACACCTGGGCCGGCGCAGCGTGTCGGACTTCCAGCGCGGCGTGCTCGCGCTGCGCAAGCGCGAGATCCTTGCCGAGCGCCGGGCGCAGCTGGCCGAGTCGGACGTGCCCTTCGACACCACCGATGCTCAGCCGGCTGCCCCCAAGCCGCCCAAGACCGCACCGGCCGATAGCCGCAAGGACATCGCCCGCGAGGCGCGGATCAGCAGCAACCAGGTCGGCATGATCGAGAAGATCCGCAAGGAAGCTGCCCCCGAGGTGGTCGCCGCAGTGAAGTCCGGCGCCCTCTCGATCAGCGCGGCCGCCGCGGTGGCCAGCCTGCCTGAGGACGAGCAGCGCGCGGCCGCCACCGGAGGCGACGATGAGCTGAAGCAGGCCGCCAAGCGGGTGCGTGAGTCCAAACGGAAGCCCCGGGAGAAGCCCTCGGACGATGTCATGGCCTTGCGCGAGCAGGTGGCCGACCTGGAAGCCGAGAATCGCAACCTTCGCCGCGAGATCGACGCCCTGCGCGCCCGCCTGGGCGAAAGCGTGCCCGAGGACGCCGACGAAGCGCTCGCGGAGTAAGGTGAACCGTGCCGGCCGGGAACTCCGACCGRCATCCGGCGATCAAAGGCCGGTACACCGGACGCGCTCTCGAGCGTTCGAGAGTCTGTCCCCGGAGCGCTCCCATGAAAGCCATCATCGTCCTCGCCGCCCTCTCCCTCGCCGCCACGTCCACATGGGCGCAGGACACCAGCAAGCCCCTGAACCTGCGACTGCCCGCCGACTATGTGCCCGCACCGGCCAGCAGCACGGCAGCCGCCCCTGCGGCGGCCAGCAGCGTTGCCGGCACCGCACCGAAGAACGGCGGCAGCGTGGCGGTCACCCCCACCCGCCCGAAAGACCCCCCGGGTGCCTACTACGGCGACACCAGCGGCCGCATGGCCAACACCGAGACCGACAGTGGCGTGCCGCGCTGCGACGACGCCACCTATAACAAGCCCCAGGTCCACGGCAGCCTCACCACCGGCGTGGTCAGTGCCAGCCATGGCGGCAGCGGCAGCTACCAGGGCGGCGCGGTCAGCCTCAGCCAGGCCTTCGGCAGTTGCGAGCACCCGACCGGCGGCGTCAGCATCTCCGTCGGCGGCATGAACAACAACTTCGGGGGCGGTCGCGGGCGCTGGTAAGCCTAAGGCCGGGAACGAAACACCACGATGCGATCCGTCGCCGACGGATCGGGATCGTCGCTTCGTAACCACGCCATCCGGGCGAACGTGCGCGCGCATGGCCCGAGCACGATCACCCGCACCGGCCTTGAAGCCGCCTCGGCCTCGATCCGGGCCAGCACGTCACGAAGCACGGTGCCCAGGAAAGGCGTGAAGAGATAGAACACGTCGACGCCGGCCAGGTCCGCGTCGCGGGCGTCGCCCGCCTCGAAGCTCACGCCCTCCAGGCCCAGGGCCGACGCGGCCCGCGTTGAGCTATCGACGTACGCGGGCACACGCTCCACGCCGCGCGTGCAAGCCCCGGTGAGCATATGCACCAGCATCGGCACGTGGCCAAGGCCCGAGCCCAGGTCCAGTACGACATCCGCCGACGAAATCGCGGCACGCCGGATGCCGTCGACGATATGCCGCGCCGGGGTGGGCTGATAGAACACCATCTCGGGCGGCGACACCGGGGGAGCGATCGCGGGCTCGTCGATAGCAAGGATGCCCGCAAGCAAGCCGTCCAGCGCATCGTAGTGCTGGCCGGGCAATACCGCGCCACCGATCCAGCGCTCTAGTGCCCGACGGCCTTCGCCAAGGCGGATCTGCTCGCGAAGGACCTCGAAGAGGCCGCCATCGATCGATGCCATCACGTCGACCAACCGCTCGGCGCGGTCGCGCTCACCGCCCTCGGGCGCCCCGACCAGATGAAGCTCGAGTCGGTCCATCGCCTCGGCGCGCGCGACAAACGCGGCGGCCTCGCGCCATCCATCACTCGCGCAGAGCGCGGCCATCAAGGCGCCCAGTGCCGTGCCATCGCTCACCACGCGCGCTCGCGCCACCAGCGACGCCACCAACCGGCGCGCGAAGGAAAAACCCGGCTCATCGGCACGTGCACAATCACGTCGGTACCACCCTCCACGCGTGACGCGAAGGCCACGCTGCCGCCGAGGCTCTGGGCGCGTTCCTGCATGCCACGCAAACCCCAGTGACCGGCTCGCCCACCGCCACGGAGCACGGCGTCGTCGATGCCGCGCCCGTCGTCGCGAATGCGCAGCACCAGCTCGGCACCCTCCGTTTCGATGACCACGTCGATACGCGATGCCTCGGCGTGGGCGATCGCGTTATGCACGGCCTCCCGCGCGATGCCATAGAGTTCGTCACGCGCCAGCGGATCCATGTCACGCATGTCGATCGACGCTTCCACCAACACAGGTACGGTGTGTTCCGTGCCGAAGACACGCGCCAGCTCGACAAGCGCGACATCCAGGGAGAACGACTCGCCAGCGTGGCCGCGCAGGTCACGCACGCGATCGCGTGCTTCCACGAGGGCCTCTTCAGCGCGATCCAGTGCACCCTCCATCGCGATCCGCAACGGTTGGTCAGCGGGCACGCGATTGGCGATGGCCTGAAAACGCATCGTCAGGCCCTGGATACTCTGCAGCAGGGTGTCGTGCAACTCGCGGGCGATGCGTTCGCGCTCGGCGTGGCGCTCGTGCAAACGGGCACGTAGCTGCGCTTCCATCCGACGCATACGCAGGTAGAAGGCGAGCCAAAGCGCGGCGAACGCGATCAACAGGCAGATGACGACGAACCAGGTCGTCTGGAAGAACGTCGGCGCGACGACGATCGTGATCGAGGCGCCCTCCTCGTTCCACACGCCGTCCTCGTTGGCCGCAGTGACGCGGAACCGATAGCTGCCCGGCGGCGGGTCCGTATACACCGCCTCGCGCTCTGTCCCCGCATCACGCCAACGCGTGTCGATACCCTCCATGCGGTAACGGAAGCGTACGCGCTCGGGCATGGAAAGACTGGTCGCGGTATAGCTGATGCGCAGGCGCTCCGTGTGCGCGGGAAGATCCACCGTGGCAGCCACAGGCCAGGTTCCCGCATCCGTGGTAACGGAGCGAATCGACACGGGCGGGGGCAAGGGATTGCGCGGCACGTTGGCCGGATCGATCGAAACGACGCCACTGGTGGTGGCGAACCACAGGCGCCCGTCGTCGGCGACCACCGCCGTAGGCAACGGACGGAACTGGGCCGGCGTGCCGGGAAGGCCGTCCAGCGAATCGAACAGGCTGACCGGCGGACGGTACGACGGATCCTGCAACGCGCGCGCCATGTGAGCGGCGGCGATGCGCGCCACACCCTGGGCAGTGTTCGCCCAGAAATCGCCACGCGCATCGCGAACCAGACCCGAGACGCCGCGCAACGGTTCTCCCAGCGTGGACACCGTTCGTGCCTGCCTGCCGACGACCACGCCGATACCGAGTTCGCCGCCCAACCACACCGCGTCGCGATCCTCGAGCAGGGCCGTGACGTTGCCGACGGCCAGGCCATCCGATGGCCCCAGCACCGTATCGTGCCCCGATTCGCGAATGACGACGGTGTTGCGGGCGAAGGCCATCCACAGGCGCCCRTGCGAATCGTTCATGAGGACCAGCGGAGCCGGATCGTTGGCGATGGTCGGCATCGGGTCGTGCACCCATTTGCCCTCGGTGAAGTGATAGATGCCCGGCCGGTTGATCGACAGCCACGCACCACCCTTGCCGTCACCCACGATGGCCTGCACACCGGTGTAATCCTCGGCGGGCAGCGGTGCGAATCGGTCGGGAACGCCGTCCTTCAGGCGCCACACCCCTTGCGGCCCGCCCAGCCAGGTCCCTTCGCGATCGCGCGATGCCGCCGTAATCGCTTCGGGAAAATCGCCCGGATCCACTCTGGTGGCGTCTACACGCGTCAACGGGCGATTCTTCGTGCCGACCCAGACRCCGTGGCCT
>NZ_JBFUIT010000078.1:0-14109 GCF_056401735.1 Luteibacter sp. P4_D7_3 | reverse complement strand
TTTGAAGAATGGGGCTGATTTCGGAGGGATCTTCGGCGATGAGGGCGCTTTCCAAGTGGATCATGGTTGCTGCCAGAGGGGTACGCAGCTCATGCGCCACGTCACCGGCGAAGCGGTGCTCGCGCTCGATCGCGTCTTCGAGGCGCTCCAACTGCTGATTGAGCGTCTCTATCAGCGGTTTGATCTCGTCCGGCGACCGGTCGATAGATATAGGTTTGCGGCTGCGAGGAGCTCGTTCGGCAAGCACCTGTGTCAACGATCCCAAAGGTCGGAGACCATGTTTAACAGCGAGCCCTGCCAGGAGAGCCAGAAGGGGCAGTCCTATGACCAAAGGAAGCGCATGCTCCAGTATCAGTCCGCGCGTGATATCAGACCGATTCTCCGCCCGTTCACCGATGCGGATCGTCAGATTGAAGCGATTGGTAAGAGTGAACAATCGCCAGCGCGAGCCGTCATGTTCAATATCGCTGAAGCCTCGCTCGCCACTCCGCGGCGCAGGAAGATCCGCCAGATTGGCTGTTGCCGCCATCAAATTGCCATTGGGATCATAAGCCTGGAACCCCACTTCTGGCTCGTAGTTCTTGGCGTGGACAGCCACAACTACCGTGCCTCGCTGGGCATCGGTTGCCAGTTCTAACGCTCGGCCGGAGTCAGCCTCTGAGTATCTATTCTGGCCATAGGCGATCAACGTGCCCAGCGTTCGACCCGCTTGAGCCAGACGGCCATCCAGCAGCTGATTCATCTCATGGAGCTCGCGCTGATAGCTTATGGTGCCTAAGGGAATCAGGACTGCCACCTGCACCAGAATGATCAGCCAGGTCAGGCGCGAGCGGAGGCTGTTGGATGTCACCGGGGCTCCCTGGGCATCATGTAGCCAATGCCTCGAACTGTGTGAATCACCTCYGGGCTCAACTTCCGGCGCAACCAATGCACGTGTACCTCAATCGCGTTGCGATCGACCACTGTGTCGAAGCCGTAGACCGAGCCCTCAAGACTCTCACGGCGAACTATGCGGCCAGCTCGCTCCATCAATATCCGTAAAACAGCGAATTCCCGCCGCGTCAGCCCGATACGCACACCTCGGTACTCAACATCGGTCGTGGCCAGATCCAACACCAAGCCACCCACCTCCACACGATTATCCACGAGACCTTGGGCCCGGCGGGTTAGTGAGCGTATCCGCGCGGCCAGTTCGCCGAGATGGAAAGGCTTGACGAGATAGTCATCGGCACCGAGGTCGAGTCCTCGGATGCGGGCCTCGGGCGCTTCCCTTGCCGTCATCACGAGAATCGGCGTCTTCACGCCGGATCGTCGTGCCTCCAGAAGAACCTCCAGGCCGTCCTTACCGGGTAAGCCGAGGTCCAGCAGGACCAGATCGAAAGACTCATCCGGTAGCGCACTGGCGCCCTTTCGCCCGTCGGTCAGCCAGGTGACGGCGTACGACTGGTGCTCAAGGGCGTGCTTGATGGCCTCGCCCAGCTCGATATCGTCTTCTAGGAGCAGGATGTGCATGGCAAGGGGGATGCTAGGGGGCAGAAGGACGCCATCATGGGAGAGAAGTCTTTTCCTAACCTTTTGTGTTCGGCTGGCTCAGTCTAGTCCGGCTGGAGCCTTGAGACGGAATGCTTAGCTCCCCTGGGGTGTCGCAAACACATCCTTGTCGGGGCGCGAGGATGAGATTAGGCTCCGGCCGTCCGCAAATCGATGCCTGCCCATGAATGATCGTGCCCGTGCCCTCCATTCCGCCCTGAAAAAGGCCGGGAGCGCTGTTGCAAGGCCTTCCCGGGATATCCGCACGTGCTTACCTTACCGATCTCCTTGCCGTATTCCCGAACCAGCTTCGGCAGCTTGAAATCTTCGTTAAGCCGGGAAAACGAGATCCCGTCATCGCCGCTGGCCTGAACGAATACTGCGCCGATCACGGTATCGTGCTGGCTCATCGATTGACGAAAGAACTGCATGATCGTGTATGGATCTTCGACCAACGGCGTGCCTTCGCTATTGGCACTTCATTCGGTGGCCTCACGGACAAGTGCGCGTTCATCCTGGAGCTTTCGCGCGAAGACAGGGAGCGCTTTGTTGGCAAGCTTCGCCAGGTTCGCGAAGGTGCCCGTTGGGCGCCGGGCATGAGTATGGACGAGACTTGACGTTTCGCGGCCGACGCGGCTTCGAGACAGGCTTAGAGGCCTGGCGACAAAGCGGGCGCCCTCCGCACGCAGTCACCACAGAGCAGCCTGCGAACCAATTCACCGCTAATACGGGATTTGGTTGGCCTCTTGCACGGGACTCTCCGAAATCCCGTTGAGTAGTACGCTGCGCGCGCGTGCAACGTAAAGAGATTTCACGGCAAGGACCTTGTCCTGCGCATAGTCGCTGAACGATACCACCGAGCGCTCGTGGTCACAAAGCGCAGATACGACGGCCCCCGGTGACCACGAAGTAGCGCATGGGTGAGGGGTGTACCTGGAAAAGTGGGGTTCGCCTCGGGTGCATCGTCACCTGCCACGCGATGGAGCCCGTCGTCGTCGCGCTTCGCCGCTGACGAAACCCTGACATGACACCGGCGAGGATGATGCCTCCATGACAAAGCCGGGAACGCCATGTCCGAGACGATCTTCGAAGCCCTCCGCGAAAGCCACGTCATCCAGCGCTCGCTGATGCGCAAGCTCATGCGCTCCGATCCGGGCGAGCATCGCGTGGAGTTGTTCACCGCGCTGCGCATCGAGTTGGCCGCCCATGAAGCGGCGGAGGAGCGCTTTCTCTATGTGCCGATGCTGATGGATGACCGCGGCCTGCATCCGTCGCGGGACGCACTGGCCGACCACCATAAGATGGACGACCTCGTGGAAGAGTTGCAGACGGTAACCCATGCCGGCCGCAAATGGACCGCCAACCTCAGCAAGCTCTCCGACGAACTGCACGACCATCTTCGCGAGGAGGAGCGTAGTTTCTTCCAGCTGGGCGGCAAGATACTTACCGATCGGCAGAAGACCTCGCTGGCGAAGAAATACCGCAAGGAGTACGTCGCCCTGCACAAGCGGCTCGCCAGCGAGTAAGCGCCAGCGCCGCCGAAGCAACCCCTCACGGTGCGGGTGAGTGCTTGCAGGTCACACCGTGCCCAAGGGCATCCCGTCGCGGTACCCTTGGCACCTGTGTTCCGTTTTTCTGTAAGGAATTCCCCGTGACCGACCGCAAGAACGTTGCCTGCTGGCTGACCGACATGGACGGCGTCCTCGTCCACGAGAACAAGGCCTTGCCGGGAGCACCCGAACTGATCCGCCAGTGGCGGGATCGCGGTACGCCGTTCCTGGTGCTGACCAACAACTCCATCTTCACCCCGCGCGACCTCAGTGCGCGCCTGCGTACCTCGGGCCTGGACGTGCCTGAAGAGCAGTTATGGACGTCCGCGCTGGCCACGGCCACCTTCCTCAAGGACCAATCCCCCGGCGGCTCGGCCTTCGTCATGGGCGAGGCCGGCCTCACCACGGCGATCCACGAGGCGGGTTTCATCATGACCGACACCGCGCCGGACTATGTGGTGCTGGGCGAGACGAGGACCTACTCTTTCGCGGCGATCACCAAGGCGATCCGTCTGATCGGCAACGGCGCGCGTTTCATCTGTACCAACCCGGATGCGACCAGCCCCAGTGCCGAGGGTCCGTTGCCCGCGACGGGCGCCGTGGCCGCGCTCATCACCCGTTGCACCGGCCGCGAGCCGTACGTCATCGGCAAGCCCAAYCCGATGATGTTCCGYTCGGCSATGAACMAGMTCGRCGCGCATTCGSAMAMCACCGGCATGATCGGCGACCGCATGGATACCGACGTGGTCGCGGGTATCGAAGCGGGCCTGCACACCGTGCTGGTGCTCAGCGGCATCGCCACCCGGGCGGACGTCGATAGCTATCCGTTCCGTCCTGCGGAAATCCTCGACTCCGTCGCGAACCTCCTCGAGGACTGAGACGAACCATGAGCGCGACCCTCGATACCGCGGACCGCCGCACGCTCAACCGTGGCGATGTGAAAACGCTGCTCCTGTCCGCCCTCGGCGGTGCGCTGGAGTTCTACGACTTTGTCATCTTCGTGTACTTCGCGAAGACGATCGGCCACCTGTTCTTTCCGCCCGGTACCTCGGAGTGGCTGGCAACGCTGCAGACGTTCGGCATCTTCGCCGTCGCGTATCTCGCCCGGCCGCTAGGCGGCATCGTGATGGCGCACTTCGGCGATCGCATCGGCCGTAAACGGATGTTCATGCTCAGCGTGTTCCTGATGGCCGTGCCGACCCTGCTGATTGGCGTGCTGCCGACCTACGCGACGCTGGGCGTACTGGCGCCGATCCTGCTTACCCTGCTTCGCGTCTTGCAGGGCCTGGCCATCGGCGGTGAAGTGCCGGGGGCCTGGGTGTTCGTGGCCGAGCACGTGCCGCAACGCCGCGTAGGGATCGCCGTTGCCAGCCTCTCGGCAGGCCTCACCGCCGGCATCCTCATGGGCTCGCTGCTGGCGGCATGGCTCAATGCCAACCTTTCCGAAGCCGATATGCTGGACCACGGTTGGCGAATCGCCTTCATTCTCGGTGGCGTCTTCGGCTTCATCGCCGTGTACCTTCGCCGGTGGCTGAGTGAGACGCCGGTATTCGCGCGCATGCKGGAGCGCAAGGAGCTTTCAGAAGAGCTTCCCGCGTTGGTCGTCGTTCGCGACCACTTGCCGGGTGTGTTGCTGTCGATGGCGGTGACCTGGGTGCTCACCGCGGCGATTGTCGTGGTCATCCTGACGACCCCCACGGTGATGCAGACGACGTTCCACATTGCTCCGGCGCGCGCGTTTGAAGGCGGAAGCATCGCGGCGTTCACCCTGTGCCTGGGCTGCATCGGCGGCGGCCTTCTCGTCGACTGGATGGGTACCGCCCGCGCCATGTTGCTCTCGTCGATCGGCCTGATGCTCAGCACCTATGCTTTGTACATCGACTTGCAGGGCGGCGGTGCGAACCTGTTTCCGCTCTATGCGCTTGCCGGCGTGTTCGCAGGGGTAGCGGGCATCGTCCCGGCTATCCTGGTGGCTTCGTTTCCGCCGGCGATCCGCTTTTCCGGGATATCGGTCTCCTACAACGTGGCCTATGCCATCGCCGGCGCCGCCACGCCGGTGCTCGTGGCCATCCTCGCCAGAACCGCCGGTGGCCTGGGGCCGGCGCACTACGTGGCCATCGTCTCGCTGGCTGGCGTGGGCGCGTCGGTCTACATGATGGTGACCGGGCGGGGCTCCCTTCGCCCTTGAAAGCGCCTCGGACCCCTTGCTGTTCACGTCGATTTCATGGGCGTGACAGTCTGGAGGGGTCCGATGATCGTGCCGGTTGAAACCCGGCACCACCTTCGGCATGCTTTTGCATCCGGACCGTTCCCCCGGTCCACCGCCGTCCCCCTACCTTCGCACCAGACCCATGACTGATGTCATCACCCTAGGCTGGCGCGAACGGCTCGCACTTCCGTCGCTCGGCGTCGCTGTCCTCAAGGCCAAGCTCGATACGGGCGCGCGCTCGTCGTCGCTGCACGTCGAATGGCTGGAGATCGACGAGCGAGACGACGGCACATGGCTGCGCTTCCAGGTGCGCACGACCCGAAAGGGCGGCGTGTCTGATCCTTGCGAGGCCAAAGCCATCGGCCAGCGTACCGTGACCGATTCTGGCGGCCATGCGACCACCCGCTGGTTTATCCAGACCGAGATCGAGCTGGCCGGACAGACGTTCCTTGCCGAAGTGAACCTGACCGACCGGCGGCACATGCTCTTTCCCCTTTTGCTCGGCCGGACGGCGCTGAACGGGCGCTTCCAGGTCGATCCTTCGCTTTCCTATTCACAGACGCCGCGCCGCGCCGTCCGGGAACCCACATGAAGATCGCCATCCTGTCGCGCAATGCGCGGCTGTACTCCACGCAGCGACTGGTGGAGGCGGCGCGCAAGCGCAAGCACACCGTCCGCGTGATCGATCCGCTGCGTTGCTACATGAGCATCGCACCGCAGATGTTCGCGATCCACTTCAAGGGCAAGCCGCTTGGGCCGATCGACTGCGTGATACCGCGCATCGGCGCCTCCAGCACCTTTTACGGTACGGCCGTGCTCCGCCAGCTCGAGCTGATGGGCGTGTTCACGCCTAACCCCTCCGACGCCGTGCTGCGCGCGCGGGACAAGCTGCGCAGCCTGCAGATGCTGGCGGTGAAGGGCGTGGACATGCCGGTCACCGCCTTCGGCGACAACCCGGATGACACCTCCGACCTGCTGGCGATGCTGGGCGACCCTCCGCACATCATCAAGCTGAACGAGGGTACCCAGGGCACCGGCGTGGTCCTGGCCGAGAAGCGCTCAGCGTCCCAGAGCGTGATCGAAGCCTTCCGTGGCCTCTACGCGAACTTCCTCGTCCAGGAATTCATCCGGGAGGCCAATGGCAGCGACCTGCGCTGCTTCGTGGTCGGCGACCAGGTGGTCGCGGCCATGCAGCGCTCTGCGGCGCCGGGTGAGTTCCGCGCCAATCTGCACCGGGGCGGCACGGCGGCTTCGGTCGAGCTTTCCGACGACGAGCGCCGGGTTGCGATCCAGGCGGCTTCGGCCCTGGGTCTGGAGGTCGCGGGCGTGGACCTCCTGCGCTCGTCCCGTGGCCCGTTGTTGCTGGAGGTGAATGCCTCGCCAGGCCTGGAGGGCATCGAGGGCAGCACCGGGGTCGACGTGGCCGACGCCATCATTGCCCACTGTGAAACCCGCCTTGCCGCCCGCCCCGCGGTCGCCAAGCCGCGCCGCCCAAGGGCCCCGAAGGGGTTAACAGCGATTTAAACGGGTGTCGCCTATAAAGGTTTCACTGTGATTCCGCGACGCGGGGTGACGGTATCGGGGCAGTAGTTCTTTCGGCCCGGGCGGGGTTTCCCGTCCGGGCCTCTCTTTTACTGCTGTCCGCTTCACGGATTCGGCGTTAAGCTTCCGGTCGCAATACTGATAAGACTCACCCGCGACCGCACAATGGAGTGCCGAATGCGCGTTCTGGTCATCGAAGACAACACCGACATCGCGACCAACATCGGGGATTACCTCGAGGATCGCGGCCATGTGGTCGATTTCGCCGGCGACGGCGTCACCGGGCTGCATCTGGCTGTCGTACACGATTTCGACGTCATCGTGCTCGACCTGACCCTACCGGGCATGGACGGGCTGGATGTCGCCAAGAAGCTCCGCCACGAGGCGCACAAGCAGACGCCGGTGCTCATGCTCACGGCGCGCGACTCGCTGGACAACAAGCTGGTTGGCTTCGAGTCCGGTGCCGACGACTACATGACCAAGCCTTTCGCCCTGCAGGAACTGGCGGCGCGGCTGGAAGTGCTTGCGCGTCGGGGCAAGGGTCCGCAAAGCCGCGTGCTCAAGGTGGACGGTCTCACCTACAACCTCGACACGCTTACCGTGACCCGCGAAGGTAAGTCGATCCAGCTCAATCCGATCGGCCTGAAGCTGCTGCAGGCACTCATGGAGGCCAGCCCCTCCGTGGTGACGCGGCAGGATCTGGAGCAGCGGGTCTGGGGAGAGGAGCTTCCGGACTCGGACTCGTTACGCGTGCATATTCACGGGCTGCGTGCGGCCATCGACAAACCTTTCGAGAAGCCGCTGATCCACACGCGTCACGGTATCGGATATCGCATGGTCGATCCGGATGCGGTCCAGACGTAAGCTTCGTTTTCGCCTGATTGTCACCTTTACGCTGTTCGGTCTCGGGCTGAGCGCTCTTTTCGCGTTCGCGGCGATCAACATCCGCGAGCGTGTCGAAGAACAACTGATCAACTCGGCCTTGCAGGATGAAGCGGACTCGCTCAACGCGCAGGTTCGGGCGAACCCGGCTGAGAGGCCGCAGTTCAACATCATCCAGGCCGCCACCTTCAGCGAACGTACGATTTACAAGGCGCCGCTGAACTGGCAGTCGCTCGATACGGGCGTGCACGAGCTCTACGAGACCGGCAAGGACGGCAAGCCGCGCCACTTCAAGGTGGCCGTCCGGCGCGAAGGCGGCATCATCAACTTCCTCCAGTTCGACGTCTCGCGCGACGAACTCGGCAAGCGCCAGCTCATCACCAGCGTCATCGCGGCGGTCTTTCTGTTCGGGTTGTTCTCGCTGGTGCTTGGCGTGTGGCTTTCGGCGCGCGTCCTGCGCCCGGTGACCGATCTGGCCAGGCGCCTGCGTGACTTCCGCCGCGTGGGCAAAGCCGAGGCGCTGGCCCCGCACTTCGCCGACGACGAAGTCGGCGAGCTTGCCGTGGCGCTCGATGAATACGCCATGCGCCTGACCTCGGTCGTCGAGCGCGATCGCGAATTCAACTCGGACGTGAGCCACGAGCTGCGCACCCCGCTCGCAGTGATCGCCAGCACGACGGAGCTCCTGCAGGGCTCGCCCGATCTGACAGACAAGTTGCGCGAGCGACTGAAGCGCATCGAGCGCGCATCGCGCCAGGCAACCGAGATGATCGAAGCCCTGTTGCTGCTGTCGCGCGCCGAACGTCGAGGTCCCACGCGCGGCGAAACCACCGACGTGGCCAAGGTCGCCTCGGATGTGATCGAAAGCCAGCGCCCGCAGATGGGCGGCAAGCCCATCGAGATCGAGTTGGTGTCCGATGGATCGGTGTCGGTAAACGCGCCGGCCTCGGTGCTTTCGGTGGCCCTGACCAACCTCATCGGCAACGCGATCAAGTACACGATGGAAGGCAAGGTCACGGTGCGCGTGCTCGACGGCCGCGTGGACGTGATCGATACCGGCCCCGGCATCAAGCCGGAAGACGCCGAGAAGCTGTTCCAGCGCGGTATTCGCGGCGAAAGTGCCACGGGCGGTGGTGCGGGGCTAGGCCTCGCGATCGTGCGTCGCTTGTGCGAACTGTACGACTGGGACGTTTCCCTGCGACCGCGGGCCGACATGGCCGGCGCGATTTCGACGATCGATTTCCGCTGAGCGAAGACGGACGTCCAGGCGTCCTGTCACAGGGGCTGTCACTAAGCTGCCATTTTACTGCACGACTATCCGACGCTTCCACGGCGCGTGATGGGCACCCTCAGGGGAGGTGTGCCGCGACGCGTCCGCGAGTGTAAGGATGCAGTCCCTTGTTCAAGCAGACCGTTCTGGCCATCGCCCTCGGTATGGCCCTGTCTTCCGTTGCCTACGCGACCGACACCGATACCACCGACACCAACGCCCCGGCTGATAACGCCAGCGCCACAAAGCGCGACAAGGTGCAGGACCTCGATGCGGTCTCCGTGATCGGCACGGGCGAGACGCGCCAGGTGCAGCGCCTGCGTCCCTCGGACCAGAAGGCCCTGCCGCCCGGAACGAGTCTTCAGAAAGTTCTCAACACGCTGCCGGGTGTGAATGCACAGTCGGTCGACGCGCTGGGTACCAACGAACAGTCGATGACGCTCAGCCTGCGCGGCTTCAGCGGCACGCGCCTCGGGTACACGCTGGACGGCATGCCGCTGGGTGACAGCGCTTACAACAACTACAACGGCTTATCGATCAACCGCGCGCTGATCTCCGAGAACTTCGCTGGCGCCGAACTCTCCGAGGGCATCGGCAATCTCGGCACCCCGTCGACCAGCAACCTCGGCGGTACCATCGCCTATACATCGAACGATCCGACGAAGACGATGGGTGGCCGCTTCTCGCAGACCGTCGGCAGCGACGCCAATCGCCGCACGTATGCGCGCTTCGACACGGGTGAGCACAACGGCTTCTCAATGTACCTGTCCGGAGCGAAAACCACATCCGATCTGTGGAACGACCAGACGGCGTACAACGGTTCGACGACGAAACAGTTCAACGGCAAGGCCGTGTGGGACCTCGACTGGGCGCGATTCACCGGCTTCGCGGACACCTCACGCACGTCGCAGGCGGATTATTTCTACCTGTCCAAGAGTGAGCTGGCGCGCGGCCTGGGTTGGGACTGGGGTGGCTCGGCACCGAACTGGCAGAAAGCGATCGGCAAGGCTTACTGCAATGCCGGCACGCTCAACGCCAAGCTCTGTGACAAGAGCGGTGCGGATACCGACGCGGACGGTGCGTTCACCGCGGGTCAGATCCTGCGCAACGACGATCTTTACTACCTCGCCGGCGACTTCTTCCCGAGCGACTCGGTCACCATCCACGCCCAGGTCTATCACCACGAGGACGCGGGCGAAGGACACAACTGGAACAGCGGCACGTATTCCTACCCGGGCACGCCGCAGCAGTTGCCGATCATCTTCCGCAACACGCTCTATACGATCAATCGCTCGGGCGCCGTGCTGTCGGCAGCGTGGGACATCGCGAACCAGCACATCGAAGGCGGTGTCTGGTACGAGCACAATGTCTCTACGGCGTCGCGCTACAGCAGCTACGTCACCGGGCCGCGGGACCTCAGTGGTCCTATCGACGCCACGCCGGACCTCGGCGTTTTCGACCAGCGTACGGTATGGAACACGCGACAGGCCTTCCTGCAGGACACGATGCGCTTCCTCGACGATGCACTCACGGTCGATGTCGGCGTGAAGAGCCCGCATGTCACCTCGCGCGCGGAGGCCTTGCCGGGCGACGCCGTGAAGCCGATTCCCGCTAACTCAAACAACCAGTTCGCCACGGGTTCGCTCAGCGCAAGCAAGGCATTGCTGCCGCAGTTCGGTGCGCGCTACAAGCTCGCCGAAGGCCAGGAAGTCTTCACCAGCTTCTCGAAGAACGTCGCGATGTTCCAGGGTGGGTTCAAGCTGGGTCCGCAGGCAGTGGCCCAGTCCATCTGGGACACGCAGGGCGACCTCAAGCCCGAGAAATCGCGCAGCCTCGAGGCCGGCTATCGCATCGAGACGGACCAGGTGGCCGCTTCGGTCGCCGCATACAATGTGCGCTTCGACAACCGTCTGCTGCAGTACAACCCCTGCGACTCACGCCAGCCGGTCGGGCCGAGCTGCGGTAATCGCTTCTACAACGTCGGTGGCGTGAACAGCCACGGCGTTGAACTGACCTTCGTGTGGCAGCCGACCAGTCACCTGCGCTGGTACAACTCGGCCTCCTTCAACCGCTCGACGTATGCCAGTGACTACGTGCAGGCCGGTGTCGTCCAGCACACCAGCGGCAAGATCCAGACCGACACGCCGACCAAGCTGTTCGCGACGCAGATCGACTGGACGCAGGGGCCATGGTTCGCCTCGCTACGCGGCAAGTACACCGGCAAGCGTTACTACACCTATACGAACGACCAGGGCTTTGGTGGATTCACCACGTGGGACGTGTCGGGTGGCTACGACTTCGGCCCGCTTTCGGTGGCGAAGGACGTGCGCCTCTCGCTCAACGTGACTAACCTCACCGACAAGCGCTATGCCAGCAACTTCGACTCGAGCGCCTTTGTGCCCAGCGACCCGGCCGGTACCGCCTATGTGTTCCACGCATCCGCGCCCCTGCAGGTATTCGCGACGCTGGATGTACGGTTCTGATGGCTCGCCGCATCGCCGGTCTGGGCTTGATGTTACTTCTGGGCAGCGCTTCGGCGCAGACCGTCGATGTTCGTACGGCGGATGTCGCGCAGGCGCCGCTGCCGCGCTCGGTCACGTTCGGCGGGAAGACGTATGTCGATCAGGGGCTGGTGGCCGCGGGATCATTGCCCGCGGGGACCATAGATTTTCTCGGCGACACGCTGGGGTCGTTCTCGTCGTTGATGATCGAGCCGGGTAGCTGGAGGCGCGACGGGGACACCTATACGGGGGTGCTCTGGACCTTGCCCGATCGTGGGCGGAACGATCCCGAACACAATGTGTTCTTCGATTACCGGGGGCGGTTGCACCGGTTCAGGTTTACGTTGACGTTGCCGCGGGCTGGGATCGCCGCTGAAGCGGCTCCCACAGGAGGCAGTGTTTCGCTGGTGGTTGATGGCGGGCTTGCGTTGCGGGATTTCGATGGGAAGCCGTTTACCGGCGCCGAGCCTGCGAAGGGACTACGGACGGAGCGCGCTATCGTCCTTCCTTCGCCGGCCAGTGGTATCGGTGCAGGGAAGGTCTCACTGGACGCGGAGTCGTTGCAGTTCACTCACGATGGCGGTTTCTACGTCGGTGACGAGTACGCGGCAAACGTGTACCGGTTCGACGCGAAGGGAAAACTCACCGGGGTGATCGTGCCGCCCAGAGCCGTGCGTCCGCTGGATGCGGATGGCAAGCCGGACTTCACGTCGCTCAGGCCGCCGATAACCGGACGACGCAACAACCAGGGTGTCGAAGGGACGGCGTTATCGCCGGACGGCACACGTCTGTTCGTTGTGTTGCAGAGCGCGTTGATCCAGGACACGGCGACCCGCGAGGCACCGGGCGACGCGTCCGGGCGCTCGCTAACCCGCGTGCTCGTTTACGACGTGAGTCGTAACGACGTACCGAAAACGCCGATGGGGCACTACGTCGTTCGGCTGCCTGTATACGCCGACCGCGGTGATGGAAGCGCTCCCAACAAAACGGCGGCGCAAAGCGAAATCCGCGTCCTCGACAACCACACCTTCCTCATGCTCTCGCGAGACGGCAACGGCTACGGCGCCGATGGTGGAAAGCCCCTCGTGTACAAGAGCGTGCTGTTGGTCGACACCGATGGCGCGAGCAACCTTGCCAGGACGACCTACGAGACGTCGACGAGGTCGGTGCTGGGCAAGGATGGCGAGCTGCGCAGCGACATCCGCGCTGCGGCGTGGACGCCGCTGGTCAATCTCCTGGATCCGCCCGACCTGGCGCGATTCGGTCTGGGCATCGATGCCGACGTTACGGGCAGGGCCCAGCTCTCCGAAAAGTGGGAGGCCATGGACCTCCTTCCCGTGCTGGATCCGGCGCGTCCCGACGACTGGTTCCTTCTCGTCGGCAACGACAACGACTTCATCGCGAAGCATTGCGTCATGGACGGGCAGAACTGCGACTCGCCCATCGACAACGACAACCGCATCCTCGTGTACCGGCTGACTTTGCCGGGCATGCGTTCCACCGCCGCCTCCAACCACCGATAAAGGGTTATGCGCATGATGAAACGTACGGTTCTTTCGCTGCTGTCGGCAACCCTCATGCTGGGTTCGATCGCCAGTTATGCCAATACGCCGGCTTATGTCGACAGCAAGGAATACAAGGTCCTGGTCGACCCCACGCGCTTCGCCAGCAATCCGTCGAGCGCGGCGGCGACCTTGCTGACCAATCTTTCCACCCGCCTGTCGGCTCTCGGTTTCGACAAGACCGTCACCGGCAACTTCGCTGCTGGCAACCGTGACACGCTGGCTTACTACGACACGCCGGGAACGTGCCCACTGAACAGGCGCGGCTACTCGCTGCGTACGCGTGCCGGTGACGATACCGACATCCAGTTCAAGTTTCGCCATGCGGACGAAGAACTGTCCTATTGGACGGACGTGTCGGGTGCGGGCAAGAACAAGTCGACCAAGCTCGAGACCGACGTGACGCCGGGCAACCTCGTGCTGGCGCATTCGACCAAGCAGGACGCGACCACCACGCCGACGACGGTCGCCGCGCTGATCAAGCTGTTCCCGGGTGCAACGACGCTGTCCGATGTGTCCACGTCGGCGTTGTCGAAGGTGGCTGGCGTCACGGTGACCCAGCAGGAATACGACGGCCCCGTGTCCGACATCGGTGAGTCCGTGGCGGAGTTCACGCTGACCTTGTGGTACATCGATGGCGCCACGACGCCGGCGCTGGCCGAGCTGTCGTTCCGCGTCGACGCGGACGCGGACAAGTACTTCACCACACCCGTCCTCACGCGGTCGCAGACGCTGAACACGGCGATCGGATCAATCGGCAACAACTGGAATATCGCCAACGATGGTGGGAAGACGAGCTGGCTTTATGCCTATCGGTCGTCTTCGTACCCGAACGGGTTCTGCAACTAAGCGGGATCGAGAGCATCGCCGATGAATTGCAGTGGTCAAGCTTTTCTGGACACCGGTGTAGGAGCCTGAGCCGCCAGTTGCTCGAAGAGCACTGGCGGGATGTCGTTTAGTCGCGAGTGTTGCCGTTCTAGGTTGTAGTAGATCAGAAAGTCGGTCAGCTCCTTCTCGGCCTCGGCGATAGATGCGTAGCCTCCTTCAGGTACCCACTCGTACT
>NZ_JBFUIT010000077.1:0-14153 GCF_056401735.1 Luteibacter sp. P4_D7_3 | reverse complement strand
GACGAATTCATCGCCACCCAGGCGCGCGACCGTGTCTTCGTCACGCTTGATGGCCAGGATGCGCCGGGATACCTCCCTGAGGAGAAGATCACCGACGTGATGGCCATAGACATCGTTCACCGCCTTGAAGCCGTCAAGGTCCATGAAGAGCACGGCAAACTGGCGCCCTTCCCTCGTCGCCATGTGGATCGACTGGTCCAGACGGTCACCAAGCAGGACACGGTTAGGCAACCGCGTGAGATTGTCATGCAGGGCGAGCTGAACGAGCTCGCTGTTGGCGCGGTCCAGAGACGTGGTCAGCACATTGGCGCGGACGTCGAGCATCGACACGATCAGGGCAATCGCGAATACCGCAAGGCTGACGACGATCACGACAAGGGCCAGCCACTTCGCATCGATGCCGGTGTTCGCGGCCCCGCAATAGCTACCAGCAGGAAACGCCGAGGCAGCCATGCCGGTGTAGTGCATACCGACGATCGCGCAGCCCATCACCAGCGACGCGCCCAGGCGGGCAAACACAACACGCTCGGCATCCTTGCGCAGTCGGAAGGCGATCCACAGCGCCGCACCCGAGGCCAGTACCGCGATAACGACCGAAAGCGCGAAGAGCAGCGGGTCATAGACCACGCCGGGCATCATCCGCATCGCGGCCATGCCTGTGTAATGCATAGCCGCAATGCCAGCGCCCATGACCAGGGCGCCCCCCACCAGATGTCGCGTCGGCAGCTGTTCGTGGCACACCAGCCACAAGGCGAATGCCGAGGAACCGATCGCAAAAACCAACGAAAGCAGGGTCAGGTCGAGGTCATAGCCAATCGCAATGGGCAGACTGAAGGCCAGCATCCCGATGAAATGCATCGACCAGACGCCGATACCCATGGCGAAGGACCCACCCACCAGCCACAGCGCCGAGGCCGTGCCGCGCGTGCTCGACACCCGTCCGGCCATGTTCAGCGCCGTATAGGAAGCGAGGATGGCGACCACAAGGGAGAAAACGACGAGGATGCCGCTGTAACTACTGACGAGCATGGGGTTACCTGAGGGGCCTGCGGTGCTGCCACGCATCGGGGCGATGGATGGCCTCGTACAGGATATCGGCAAATCGGCCGGTATCTTGAGGGAAAACGATCATTTTCATCATATTGAGCAGGTCTTGCGAAGCGGAAGTCACGCCTCTAACCTTCGCGCACGCGATGACCCCAAGGATTCCAGTGTCGATGGAAAAGGACCTCGATAGGCCGATCGCCTACCTGATCTGTGGCAAGGTGGGTTCGGGAAAGACGACCTACGCGACCCGGCTCGCCACGGAAAGGCAGGCGCCCATTTTCTCGATCGATGCCTGGATGGTGACGCTCTTCGGCGCCGATACGCCTTCATCCGGCGCGGGCGGCCCCATCGACTTCGCCTGGTACGCCGAGCGTGTCGATCGTTGTGAAGCCATGATCTGGGAACTATGCAAGCAGCAGATCGCACAGCACCGAAATGTGGTGCTGGATCTCGGCTTCTCCGTGTGGCTCGACGGCAGAGGTTCGTCGAGTGGGCAGCCGCGGCAGGTGCCGAGGTGCAGCTTCATCTCCTGGAGGTCGATATCACCACCCGTCGCGAACGCGTGGCCGCAAGAAATCGGCTTCGCGCGGGAACGTTCTCGTTTGCTGTAACCGATGAAATGTTCGATTTCGCCGAAACGTTATTCGAACCGCTCGCTGCCACGGAGATACATCGGGTCGTGCTCGATCACGACGTTTCGCCTGCATAGCAGGGGCACGCAGTGATGTCAGAAGCGCTTGCTCAAGAAGTAGCGAGCGCTTCCCCTTGGGTGATCCGTGAGCTCGCCAAACACGGCGTAGCCGAGCTTTTCGTAGAACCCGCGCGACTGGAAGGCAAAGGTATCCAACCAGGCGCCCATACAGCCTCGCTGGATCGCAATGCCTTCCGCCTTTCCGATGAGAGCGGCCCCTGCTCCCTTGCCCCGTAAGGATTCGGGTACGACGAGCAGCTCCACGTACAACCAGTCGTAGACAGTCTTCCCCCAAAGGCCGCCGATCGTTTGACCGTCTTCGTGCTTCAAGAGCAACACGACCGGCTCTGCCGACGCCGTGGGACCGTATTGCCGATTAAAAGCAACTAACGGCGCCGCGATGGCAGCGCGATCCTCGGCGGTTGGCTCCGCGGCGACCAGCACCCGGATTCCGCTCTCCTTCACCGCATTCATTCGATGCCCCTCTCCGTCTTTCTCAGGTATATCGGACAGCCTAAGACTTACAGTCTAGGGAACTGTGATCAACCTTTAATACAGGGCCCGAGCAAACATTCAGCCCACTTCGAGGCTATGCAGCCGCCTTTACGCCGCCACCCCAAAGAGTAGGCTGGCGAGGCTGGGACTCGGAGAAGAGGACAGTTCCGGCGACGTGGGGACCATCTAAGCTATCCGGGCAGATCTTGGCGACGCACACAGCAGTCGGAGATTGGCTATGAAGAAATTGCTTATCAGCGGGGTGCTCCTGGCACTCCTCCTCCCGCTCCAGGTGATGGCACAAAGTGCCTTCGGTGGCACCTGGAAGGTCGACATCAACCAGGTGAAATCGTCGGACAAGCCGATCATCATCACCCTCAAGAATGGCGAGTACTCCTGTAACTGTACGCCGCCCATCACCATCAAGGCCGATGGCGCCGACCACGCCGTTACCGGTCATCCGCGTTACGACACCGACTCGGTGAAGATCGTCGACGATCACACCATCGTGGAAACCCCGAAAAAGAATGGCGCCGTCGTCGGAACGCACACGACCACGGTTGCGGCGGACGGCAAGACCGCTACCTTTGAAACGGTCATGATCCGCGAAGGTGGCACAACCACGGTCAAGGGCACGCAGACGCGCTCGGCGGCCGGCGCTCCGGGCTCCCACGCTGCGGCAGGCTCGTGGCTTACGACGAGCTACCAGAGCGCCTCCGAGGGCGTAACGACCTATACGTATAAGGTCGACGGTGACAGCATCAGCATGACCGACCCGAAAGGCGAGTCGTATACCGCCAAACTCGATGGCAAGCCCGTGCCATACAAGGGCGACCCAGGTACCGACATGATTGCCGTCAAGATGGTCGGCCCTACCCTCGTGGAGACATCCATGATGGGAGGCAAGGCGACCTCGGTCGCGAAGTCCACCGTGTCGGCCGACGGCAAGACGATGACCACGACGATTCACAACGAGCTGAGCAAGCGCGATGTCACCCTCGTGGCGCTCAAGCAGTAGATGCCATAGCCCGGCCCCGAGCCGGGCTATTTATCCGGTTGGATCTAGGTAGTTCAACGGTTTCCGGGCACCGCCGGTGGGTGCAAGATCATGCACGCCTGTTCAATCGCTCGCTCGCACTAGGGAGTACCGTGTCTACGGGCAGGATGTCCGGCTTGCAACCGCGTTCCGGTCACGTCACAGGCAGGGGTGTCATATCGATGGTTCACGAACACCGTGCAATCGGTGACTTTGCGGTCGGCCGTTACGTGGCCGGGGTTGTGCTGTGCCTGGCGCTTCTCATCGGCACAGGCCCCGTGTACGCCCAGGCACGCAGCGCGGTGACGGCGCCCGACAGCATCGCCACCCGGGTCATGGCCTGCACCACCTGCCACGGCCTGCGCGGCGAGGGCAGCAACGACGACTACTTCCCCAGGCTGGCGGGCAAACCCGCACGCTACCTGTACAACCAGCTGGTCGCCTTTCGGGACGGGCAGCGAAAGTACGCCCCCATGAACTATCTGCTCGAGTACCTCCCTGACGCCTATCTCCAGGAGATGGCCGAGTACTTCGCCGAGCAGCAAACGCCCTTCCCGACGCTGCCCAAGCCCGATGTCTCACCGGCCGTGATGGCCCTGGGACAGAAGCTGACCCTGGAAGGCGACGAACGCAGGCATATTCCTTCGTGTGTCGCCTGTCATGGCGCCTCACTGACGGGCGTCTCGCCCGACATCCCGGGGTTGCTCGGACTGCGCGCCAAGTACATCAGCGCCCAGCTCGGCGCCTCGCGCTACGGCGCACGCGTCTCGGCGAAACCCAACTGCATGCAAAAGATCACCGTCCTGCTTTCCGATGCGGATATCGCCGCGGCTGCGGCGTACCTGTCGTCCCTGCCCTCGCCGCCGAACCCCGCACCGGCCACCGAAGGTTCGCTCAAGCTGGCACTCACTTGCCAAAGTAGTGAAGCCCGATGAGAACGCATCGCTGGTTCGCGCTCGGATTACTGGTTCTGGCACAGGCCGGATACGGACAGGACACGTCGATCGTCGCGCGCGGTGAATACCTGGCACGCGCCTCCGACTGCATCGCATGCCATAGCAACCCGGGAGATAAGCCCTTCGGTGGCGGCCGACCCATGTCGACGCCCTTCGGCACGCTCTATTCGCCGAACATTTCGCCCGACCGCGCCACCGGCATCGGCGCGTGGACGGCCGACGAGTTCTACAACATGATGCGCACCGGCCGCTCGCGGTCGGGCATGTTGCTTTACCCCGCCATGCCGTTTGCCGCCTACACGAAGATGACCCGGCCGGACATCGACGCGATCTTCGCGTACCTGAAAACGGTGCCGCCGGTGCATCGGCCCAACACCGCGCAGGACCTCCGCTTTCCGTATAACAACCGCACCCTCCTCCTTGGGTGGCGCACGCTTTACTTCACCGAGGGCGAGTACAAGCCCGACCCGTCGAAGTCGAGCGACTGGAATCGCGGCGCCTACCTCGTCGAGGGACCCGGTCACTGCGCGATGTGCCATACCGCCATCAATGCCCTGGGTGGCAGCTCCGCGTCAGCCGCCTATCAAGGCGGACTCATTCCCATGCAGTACTGGTACGCGCCCTCCCTGACCTCCAACCATGAGGCCGGACTGGGCGACTGGAGCATCGCGGACATCTCCGACCTGCTACAGGCGGGCGTTTCCGCGCGCGGCGCGGTCTACGGTCCCATGGCCGAAGTCGTCCATAACAGCCTGCAGTACCTCTCCGACGCCGATATCCGGGCGATGGCCGTTTACTTGAAAGCCCTGCCAGCCACCGGCGCATCGAGCGCGCCCACGCAGGCCGAGGTGCAGGACAAGCTTCGCCTCTTTCCGCTGGGCAAGAAAATCTACGCGGCCCAGTGCGCCACCTGTCACGGCACGCAGGGTGAAGGCAAGGGATCCGACTTCCCGCCGCTGGCCGGCAACCAGTCGATCCAGATGACATCGTCGGTCAATCCGATCCGCATGGTTCTCAACGGCGGCTATCCGCCCGGGACGATACGCAATCCCCGGCCGTACGGCATGCCGCCCTTCGCACAAGGACTGTCGGACGAGGAAGTCGCTGCCGTGGTCACGTATATACGCACCGCCTGGAACAACCGTGGCACCGCCGTCACCGACGCGGACGTCAACGCGTTGCGTTCGGCGCCGCTGGATTAAGAGGACAGCCTGCATGAGCGATATCGACAAAGAACCTGGCAGCGAAGACAAACGTGTCGATGAGATCGTGCGTGCCGGTCCGCGGGGCGCCTTGATGGTCGCCGGCGTCGCTGTCGCCGTCGTCTTCCTGATGTGGTTCCTCTTCTACTTCTTCGCCTTCCTTCCGCGTGGCGTCATTTTTCACTAAGGACTCGTCATGGCCCGAGCGGTTCCCGCAGATCCACATGATGGCGAAGCCGTCGCCAAGCGCATCGAGAATCGTTGGGCGCTCACCATGGTGGGTCTGGTCGCGTTGCTGGTAGCGATGGTGATCTTTACCGGCCTCCACTGGGCGACGATGCCCCCTTCGCGCGTCGAGACAATCAATCCTTCCACCCTGCATGTCTCCGGTGAGTTCGTCGAGAGCAATCTCGGCAGCGCCGTGGAGACGGACGGATCGGTCACCGTGCGAATCGTCGGGCAACAGTATTCCTTCACGCCTCAGTGCATCGTCGTTCCCTCGCGCACACCGGTCACCTTCCGCGTGACGAGTGCCGACGTCATCCACGGCATGCTCATCACCGGCACGAACATCAACTCGATGGTCTCACCCGGCTACATCTCTACCTTCAAGACCCGCTTCGAGAAGCCCGGCGACCACCTGATGCCTTGCCACGAGTTCTGCGGCACGGGACACGAGGGCATGTGGGCGAACGTCAAGGTGGTCGAACCGGACGCTTTCGCCAGACTGGTCGGCCCAACGAGGAGAGCCAGCTGTGATCTATAACAAGCGACTCATCCTCGCGCACTTCTGGCTGGCCTTCGCGCTCTTCGGCGTGGCGATCCTGCTGGGCGAATGGCAGATGTTCATTCGTAGTCCATTGCATGGTTGGCTGCGCAACGCGGACCTCTACTACCGATCGGTCACGGCGCACGGCACCGTCATGGGCTATGTGTTTCCAACCCTGGTCGCGATGGGGTTCGGCTACTTCATATCCGAAGCGGCGCTGGGGCAGCCGCTTGTCGGCCGGCGGTGGGCCTGGGCCGGCTATTACATGATCATCATCGGTTCCGTGGCCGCGGTCGTGCCTGTCGCCATGGGGCTGGATTCGGTCCTGTACACGTTCTATCCGCCGATGATCGGCAACGCGTTCTACTACATTGGCGTTGTCCTGGTGGTGGTCGGCTCCTGGGTCTGGGTCGCCTTGATGGGCATCAACCTGTATGTGTGGAAGCGTGCCCATCCCGGCGCACCGGTTCCCCTGGCCATGTTCGCCAACGTGGCGGGCGCCTATCTGTGGGGATGGACCGCCGTTGGCGCGGCGCTGGAACTGCTGTTTCAGATCCTGCCTGTCGCCCTCGGTTTCGCGACGACGATCAATGCCGGACTTTCGCGCGTCCTCTTTTCGTGGACGCTCCACGCCATCGTCTATTTCTGGCTGATGCCAGCGTACATCGCGTTCTACACCATCGTCCCCCGTGCCATTGGCGGGCGGCTGTACAGCGATTCGATGGCGCGCATCTCGTTCGCGCTATTCCTCGTCTTCGCGATGCCCATCGGTATCCACCATCTGTTCGCGGATCCGGAAGTGGGTGCCGGGTTCAAGGTGGTCCATTCCATCTTTACCGCCATGGTCGCCGTGCCGACCCTGCTGACGGTGTTCACGATTTGCGCGTCGGTGGAAATCGCGGCGCGCCTTCGCGGCGGCAAGGGACTGTTCGGCTGGGTCAAGGCCTTGCCATGGGCCAACCCGCAGATGCTCGCGCTGGCGCTGTCCTTTGTGATGCTCGGCTTCGGTGGCGCCGGCGGGCTGATCAACATGAGTTACCAGCTGGATTCGACCATCCACAACACGCAGTGGGTAACCGGGCACTTTCATCTGATTTTCGGCGGCGCGATCGTCATCATGTACTTCGCTCTCGCCTACGATCTCTGGCCGCACCTCACGGGCCGCGCGCTGCTGAATCTACGGCTCGTGCACTGGCAGTTGTGGTTGTGGTTCATCGGCATGATCGTGCTGACCTTCCCCTGGCACTACGCCGGGCTGCTGGGCATGCCGCGACGAATGGCCTTCTACGACTACACGGCGCCCGGCATGTTCGCCGAGGGCGTCTCCGTCGTGATGTCGACGATCGGTGGTGCGCTGCTCGTGGTGTCGGCGGCGTTGTTCCTCACGGTGCTTATCCGGAATCATTCGGCGGCGCGGGTGGATCCGGAGCCGTTCACCTTCAGCCGCGCGGTGCATGAGCCGGTGTCGCGTCCCTGGGCACTGAACGGGCTGGGACTGTGGTTGGGCCTCATGATCGCGCTGACGATCACCAACTACGGCTACCCGATCGTGCAACTCATGATGACGCCCGAGGGGCGCGTCCCACCCGTGTTCGTGGGAGGAAAGCCATGAGCGGCCCCCTACTGCGCAACCGTTGGTTCGTCGGGAGTGTCGGCGGGACCTTCCTGCTCCTGGTGTTCTCGGTCTTCGTCGGTTTCGTCTGGCTCCCCTCGGCCCAGGACGATTCCCTGTTCAAGGGATTGCTCAATTCGATCTGTAGCGCCGCCGGTGTGCCCCGGTCGTGGTTGGGTGAGGCCAGTGCCCCGGTAACGTCCCCGGTGAAGGTCTCGGAGGTCGTCATGACGCCGACCACCCTCGACGAGCCGTCGTCGGGCGGTGGCGTGGGTCGGGGTGCCACCCTGGCGCTCCGTTGCACCATGTGCCATGGCTTGCGCGGCGTCAGCACGTCGCAGACGCCGACGCTGGCCGGCCAGTACGCGTCATCCATCTACAAGGAACTCCGCGACTTCCAGAGCGGCGCACGGGCGAGCGCGGTGATGGCGCCGCTGGTCGCCGAACTGCACGACCAGGACCTGCGAGATCTCTCCGCGTATTACGCCTCCCTGCCCCGCCAGCCATCACCCGCCACGCAGGACCTGCAGTCGGCACCGGACATCGTCGCCACGGGTGCACCCATGCGCAACATTCCGCCTTGCGGATCCTGCCACGGCAGATTAACCGCCAAGTTGGGCGTGCCATGGCTGGATTCACAGCCGCGCGATTACCTGAAGACGCAGCTGGACGCGTTTGCGCACGGCACGCGGCGTAATGACACCAGCGCGCAGATGCGCAACATCGCGCGCAACATGACGACCGAAGAGATCGACGCCTCGGTTGATTATTATTCGGGCACGCGCTGAGCGAGCGACGGCTTCTCGACCTCCCTGAGTTTGAGCATAATCGTCGGGCCGCATGCCGCGGCGGTGCCCCAGGGTTTCCATGGATAAGGTGACTGGCGTTGCGTTTGGGTTGAGGCTGGCTGCGGCCTTTACGATCGCCTCGACGTTGTCGGCTTGCTTAAGGCCGCCACGGCCGAGTACCCCCGAGCTCACCCGCATCGTCATCGATGACGACTGGGACGGGTACAGCAGCATTACGCCCGTCCGCTCCCACTGGGTGGTCGAGCCGGCAGGGACCGGATTCATCCTCTACGGTACGCACAGTCAGCAACATATCCCGCTGCCCGCCGACCAGGGTCGAGCGGCGGACCGCGACGTCACCAACGTCCCACCGCAGGTCGTACCCACCTCGACCGTCGATGCGCTGCTGCGTGCCATGCGTGCACCACCTCAACCGAGCATCGATCTGGCGGTGTTTGGCCCTACCGTGAACCATGCCGCCGCTTCGATTGACGAGACCGTGCAGAGCCTGACGGCCCTGGGTTCGCCCGCGCCCTTGCAGCAGCGCATCCTCAACTGGGGAAATGATTTGCGGCAGCCTCAGCGGCTGGCGGATGCGATCACGTCGGGCATGGCCACGTATCACACGGATGATTACCCCCTGACGCGGGTTGAAGCGAGCTTCGCTGACGGATCGAGGCTGGTGTCCTCTTCCGATTCGCAGAGCGTTCTCATGCTGCCGTGGCGCGATGGTGCCGGTCGAAAGTCGTTCTCGGCGGATTTGCCAAGAGCTCTGGCGGCGCTGCTTCCGCCGGTGTCGACCAACCATGTGCGATTGTCAGGACCGCCGTCGCAAGAGGACTTTGACGACGCGCTTCGCAAGGGGATAGCTAAGGACTACCACCAGTTCAAAATGCAGATCCTCATGCCCGCTGCGTACGCCTCGATACAAACACGCCTCGTCATCGACGATGTCGACCTGAACAACATGGCCGGTGCGGACGGAACGACCTTGAGCTCATTGTTCATCGCCGTGAAGATTCCCGGCGGCCCGCCAAACCTCAGCCTTATGACGCCACTGCAGGTCAAAGGAGGGGCTCTGGCGACGCCAGAAGATCTGGGCGTCATGACGGATGAGTTGAACACGGCCGTTGCGGCAACAGCGCTGCGCCAAGCCATGCAAACCGCTCCGGGTGATGCGTTTCGCATCCTGAGTGACGGTGGCCTGCCGTCATTCGAAGCTTCGGAGAAAAAGCGATTCATCGCGCGCATGGGCGAAGCTCACAAACTGCCCGAACTCGTAAGCCACCCGGAGCTCCTCGACGGCGCCGTGATGGTGACCGAGGATGACGGCCCGTTCATCAAAGGCCCGCGAAGCAGAGGCTCGATCTACTGGGTGGCCCTGCGCGACCAGCGCACGGTCGCGTTGACGCGCCTGGGCGTTTGCAAGAATTCCGACGACTGCATCGTCAAGGTCTATGATTCCGAAGGAAAGGCCCTCTAGACATCACGCCCGAGCAGATTGATGCACCGGTGAGCTAGTACGCCGGGGATCAATGAACCTGAGGGTCCTGGCCACCACCCATGTCCATGTCCGTATCCATGTCTTCATCGGGCGGAGCCTGCGCCACCATTGCTTTATAGGTCGTCGGAGTAAGCTCCGGCAGCTTTTGCAGGAAGGCGACCATGCTCCAGATCGTCATGTCGTCGTGACTGCCACCCCAGGCAGGCATCGCACTCATCTTGATTCCATGCTTGATGACCCAGAACGCCTGAGCAGGGTCGACCCTGGTCTGCGACAGATTGGGCGGCTGCGGGTACAAGCCCGGACGCAGTTCGGAGTCTTTCTGCCCGGGCTTGAGATGGCACTCGGTGCACATCGCCGCGTATTGCCCGGCACCTTTGAGGATCAATTGGGGATCGGACAGATCGGGCACTCTGATGCCCGAGGCGTGCGCCTGGATCGACCGTTGTCGCAGCGTTTCCAGTACCGCGTAGGTCGCCTTGCTGTGCGGATCATCGGCAGCGATGTTGTATGCCCCCGAATAGACAAACGCGGCGGCGCCCAGGGCGCCCATCACGGCTACGCCGGCGACGGTAGCGAGGATGGTATGCAAGCGATTCACGGATCAGGTCCTTGGAACCAGGGGAAGGACGCTGAGGTTAAGCCGTCTATCTGCAGGCCCTCAACTCTGGAGTCCGGTACACGCGGCCTGTAGCGGGTTCAAGCATAATCAGCGGGTCGCATGCTGCGGCTGAGCCCCGGAGTTTCCATGGATAAGGTTACTGGTGTCGCGCGTGGGTTGAGGTTGGTCACTGCCTTTACGATCGCCGCGGCATGTTCGGTGTCCAGCAAGGCTGCGGAGCCGGTGACTGCTGCGGTGACTCGCCTTGTCATCGACGACGACTGGGGTGGCCACAACCCCACATCGCCGCACCTCGCCCACTGGGTGATCGAGCCGCAGGGATCGGGCTTCGTCCTCTCCGGGACGTACAGTCAGCAGCACATGGAGACACAGCCACATTACTCGCGGACGGAACAGCGCGACGTTACCAATGTGTCCGCCCAGACAGTACCCGCAGCAGCCGTAGACGCGCTGGTCCGCGCCTTGCGAGCGCCACCTCAGCAGACGGTCGACACCGCCGTGTTCGGCGCGGCGATCGATCACGCTGGCGAGACGATCGACGAAACGGTGCAGAGGCTGATGGCCCTGAATCCGTCGCCGGCGCTGCGACAGCGCATCCTGGATTGGGCGACCAACCTGCGGCAGGGCGACCCCTTGGCCGATGCGATCACTGTGGGTGTGGCCACCGACTCGCACTCGGATGACTACCCGCACACCCGCGTCGAGGCGAGCTTCGCCGACGGATCGAGCCTGGTGTTCCGTTCCGGCTCGCAGAATATGTTCCTGCTCCCGTGGAGGGACGCCTCCGGACACACTACGTTCTCCGCGGCGTTACCTCAGACACTCGCCGTTGTGCTTCCGCCGACGTCCACCAATCGAGGGCGACTCTCCGGGAAGCCTTCCCCGGACGAATTGCACGATTACCTCGAGACGGGAATGGGTGAGGATTACGCCCTGTTCCAGGTACAGATCGTGGCGCCGCAGGCCTATGCGGCACTGACGTCGCACTTCACCATCCGCGATATCAATCCGGTCGATATGACATCACACGGGCTTTTTGTCACCGTCAGCCTTCCCGGCGGGCCACCGAACCTGAGCCTCCGAACGAAGCTCGCCATGAAGGGCCCGGCATTGGCGAAGCCCTCGGACCTGGACGGGATGATGGGTGCCTTGAACACGGCTGCTACCGCGACGGGATTGCATCAAGCCATGCTGTCGGCTCCGAAGGATGACTTTCGCATAGAGCACGGTATCGGCATCCAGCCGTTCCATGCAGAGGCAAAGAAGCAATTCGTCACCCAGATGGCCGAGGCCCATAAGCTGGCTGAGCTCGCAACGCATCCGCACCTCCTCGACCGTGCTGTGATCGTGATGCAGGGTGGTTACCCAACGTATTGGGTGGCGCTGCGTGATCACCGTGCCGTCATGTGGAAGCGCTACGTCGGATACCGTGCGACCGGTCATCGACTCTGTGCTGGCGTGCCCGTTCCGGGCGAGGATTGGCGAAGCGTGGGGAACACCGATGAATGCTTCGGCAAGGTCTATGACGCTGCCGGGAAGGCTTTATAGAGTCATCGGTTCGAGCCGCAAGATCATCCGGCCGTGCGAAACGACTGTGCCACGGAGTGTCCATGGAAAAGGCTAACGGGATTGGGATCGGGCTGAGACTGGCCGCTGCTTTGGCAATCGCCACGACGATGTCGTCCTGCACGAAGCCCTCGCGACAGGAGGGCTCCCCGCATCCACCAGCCGGCCCCGCCGCACTCACTCGTCTCGTCATCGACGACGACTGGGACGGCTACAGCCCGCTTACGCCGATTCGCTCGCATTGGGTCATCGAGCCACGGGGATCGGGTTACGTTCTCTACGGGACGCGTAGCCAGAGCCGGATCCCAGAGGCCTCCGACGACAGGAGTCGACTGCCCGAGCGCGACATCGTTAACGTCCTGGCCGAGACCATTCCGACCCCGGCAGTGAATGCCCTCGTGCATGCCTTACGCTCGCCGCCCCAATCAAGGATCGACCTCGCCCTGTTTGGCTCAACCGTGAATCACGCCAGTACGATGATCGATGAGCAAGTAAAGGGCATGGTGGCCCTCGCTCCATCGCAGGCCTCGCGACAGCGCATTGTGGATTGGGGAAACCGCGTGCGGCAGGGGAAGCCGCTTGCCGATGCCGTCACGGCGGGTGTGGGCAATGCCACTCACTCGGATGATTACCCCCACGCACGCGTCGAGGCGAGCTTCACGGACGGCTCGAACGCGGTGTTCTCCTCCGACTCGCAGAACACGCTGATGCTGCCATGGCACGATGACTCCGGTCGCAAGACGTTCTCGGGTGAGCTATCCCAGGCGCTTGCTGGCGTGCTTCCGTCAACGTCGACCAACCGAATCCGTTTATCACTCATGCCTGCGCAGGGAGACTTCGACGGCGCCCTTCGAGCAGGAATAAGGGACAGCTTCACGCGGTTCAAGGCGCAAATCATCGCGCCCGAAGCCTACGCCTCGCTGCAATCGCGCTTCGCCATCGAGAGCGTTGAAACGGACCCTTTCCCCAGCGATTTCGACTCGACCTCGGATTCGTTGATGGTCTTGTTAGGTCTCCCGGCTGGCCCGTCGAACCTAGTCGTCTCCGCGTCGCTGAAAACCAAAGGATCGGCGCTTGCAAACACCGCTGATCTTGATGGAATAGCGACCGCATTGAATACGGCCGTTACGTCGACCGCGCTTCGCCGCGCCATACTGGCCAATGCTGGCGAGCAGTTCCTGATCCAGCATGGCGTCGGTGCGAGGGCATTCGACGACGGAGCCAAGAAGCGATTCATCATGCAGATGAGTGAAGCTCACAAACTTCCGGAGCTTGGGGCACACCCGGAGCTGCTTGACGGTGCCGTGTTCGTGATGGAGAGCGACGACGTGTTGATCAAAGGACCGCGGACTAGAAGCCCGACCTACTGGATTGCCCTGCGTGATGGCCGCGCTGTCGCACTCACGCGTTTGGGAGTTGGCGGGAACGACGATGCGCACCCCGTTCGCGTCTATGACACTGATGGACATGCCCTGTAGGAACCGCTGAGAAACTATGGAATACCGTTTCCCCAAATGGAACTCTTACGCTCTCTTGAGCCTTATCGTGCTTGTTTTCGCCGCGGGGCTGTACGCCGTTGCCGCTGCACCAACGCGCCCGAGCATGGGGTCAGCTATTGCTTGCAGCGTAATCGGAGCTTGTTTAATGACCCTTCTGGTATGGGGATACTTATACGCACGATCTTTCAGCATCAAGATCGACGCTGAGGGCCTGACCATTGCCACCGTATTTCGCGCTCGAACGATTCCCTATGCAACGATCAAGCAGGTCGTTACGGTCACGGCATTGCGTGGTGGAACGGACGCATGGCTGCTAGATGGCAGCGATGCTGTCATCGCCAAGGAGCGATGCTGTCATCGCCAAGG
>NZ_JBFUIT010000076.1:0-14383 GCF_056401735.1 Luteibacter sp. P4_D7_3 | reverse complement strand
CGCGTCGGCCTTCTGCTCGCCGGAAAGGGCTTCGAGGTAACGACGGGTGCCCGAGCTGGCGATCGTGCCGATGTTGGCGACGACTTCGTCCTTGCTCATGCCGATGCCGTTGTCGCGCACGCTCACGGTGCGCGCCTCCGGATCCCAGGAAATCTGGATACGGAGTTCCGGGTCGTCGGAGGTCAGGTCGGGGTTGCCGACCGCCTCGAAGCGCAGCTTGTCGCAGGCGTCGGAGGCGTTGGAAATGAGCTCGCGAAGGAAGATTTCCTTGTGCGAGTAGAGGGAATGGGTGACCAGGTGCAGGACCTGGGCGACCTCGGCTTCGAACTTACGTGTTTCCTGGCTCACGGTGCCGTTCCTTCAGGGTGGATAGCCCCCGATTATGGGGGCGGCACGACCCTGAAAAAAGACCGGCGGCTCCCACATTGTTTTACTTGGCGGCCTGCAGGGCGGCGATGCGCTGCTCGATGGGCGGGTGGCTCATGAACAGGCGCTTGAACCCGCTGGCCAGGTGGCCGGAGATGCCGAAGGCCTGGATGGTCTGCGGCAGGCTGGTGTCGCCGTGATTGGCCGACAGGCGCTGCAGGGCCGAGATCATGGAGGCACGGCCAGCCAGGTTGGCGCCGGCCGCATCGGCGCGGAACTCACGCCAGCGGGAGAACCACGAAACGATGATCGACGCGAACAGGCCGAAGACGATCTGCAGGACCATGACCACGACGAAATAACCGATGCCGCCCTCGCCGTCGCGCTCGCGACCGCCGCTCATCCAGCTGTCGACCACGCGGCCGACCACACGGGCCAGCACGATAACCAGCGTGTTGAGGACGCCCTGGATCAGGGTCAGGGTCACCATGTCGCCGTTGGCGACGTGGCCGATCTCATGGCCGAGGACCGCCGAGACCTGTTCCCGGTCCATCTGCTGGAGCAGGCCGCTGCTGACCGCCACGAGCGCGTTGTTGCGCGTCATGCCAGTGGCGAAGGCGTTCATCTCCGGGGCGTCGTAGACAGCCACCTCGGGCATGCCGATGCCTGCCTTCTCGGCATGGCGGCGCACGGTGTCGACCAGCCAGCGTTCGGTTTCGTTGGCCGGCTGCGTGATCACCTTGGCACCGGTGGTCATCTTCGCCATCCACTTGGAGATGGCCAGTGAGATGAAGGCACCGCCCATGCCGAAGACCGAGGYGAAGACGATCAATCCGGTCAGGCCCATGCCCTTCTGGGCGGCCCACTGATCGATACCCAGCACGCGGCAAACGATGCTGAGAAGAAGGATGACCGCGAGATTGGTCGCGATGAAAAGCCCGATACGTTTGAACATGTCTGTCTCTCTTGGCGGATGGCGTATGGCACCGCCTCAAGCGAAGTTTTCGGGGCGAACGCCGAATGATTCAATCCCCGCAGCCCGCGCCGTTCATGGGATGGCGCCCCAGCGCGGTTCGTCGACTGACGGCATCGCCTACACTGTCGCCCTCGCGTCATGCACGCTGTGAGAAACGTCTCAACTCGTGTTCGGTTACACCCTATGAACTACCGCGGCCGGTTCGCCCCCTCACCCACCGGTGCCCTCCACTTCGGCTCACTGGTCGCCGCGGTCGGCAGCTGGCTGGTCGCACGCCACCACGGCGGTGCCTGGGTGGTTCGCATCGAGGACATCGACCCACCACGTGAGGTGCCCGGATCGGCTGCCGCCATTCTGACCACGCTGGACGCCTTCGGCCTCTCATCCGACGGCCCGGTGATGTATCAGTCCACGCGCGGCGAGGCGTATGAGGCCGCCTTTGCACGACTCAGGGCGGAAGGTTATGTTTTCCCTTGCTGGTGCAGCCGGGCCGATCTGGCGGTCCACGGCGGCATGCACCGTCATGGCCAGTGTGTCGCCGCCCCGGACCCCGACCGGCCGCCGGCGTGGCGCTTGCGCACGCCCGACGACACCATCCACTGGCACGACGACCTTCAAGGCCCCCTGGCCGAGAACCTGCTGGAAGTAGCTGGCGACTTCGTGGTCTGCCGTGTGGAAGGCCTCTGGGCCTACCAGCTCGCCTGCGTCGTCGACGACGGCGAGCAGGGCATCACGCATGTGGTTCGCGGCGCGGACCTACTCGATTCGACGGCCCGGCAGATCTACCTGCAGCGGCTACTCGGGCTGGCGACGCCCGGCTACCTGCACCTCCCCCTGGTCCTGGACGCTGACGGCAGGAAGCTCTCGAAGTCGGCCGCCGCCTTGCCCGTCGACCCGGCGGATCCCCTGCCCGCCCTGCGGCTCGCGCTCGAACGGCTGGGTGTGAAAGCCCCCGCGGGCCCCGATTCACCCCGTGATCTGCTTCACGCCGCGCTGAACGAGTTCAAGCCTGCGTCGCTCCGCCGCAGTAGTCTTGGGGTCGGTGGAGCGTTATAAGAATCGTTTGCCCGCGCGGCGGGCCTCTATGGGAAACGAGCGAGGATGAAGCAAGGCATTACGCAACGCACGGCACTGGTGACCGGCGGCACAGGCGGCATTGGTACGGCGATCGTGCGCTACCTTGCGCGCCAGGGTCATCGGGTAGCTACCAACTACCGCGACAAGGCCAAGGCCGACGCCTGGCATGAAGACATGATCCGCGACGGTATCGACGTGGTGATGGTCCAGGGCGACGTGGCCGATCCGGTCTCCGCCGCTGCGATGGTTCGCGGCATCGAGGACCTCGCCGGACCGATCGAAATCCTCATCAACAACGCCGGCATCACCCGCGACACCACGTTCCACAAGATGGACTTCCAGCAATGGACGGACGTCGTGAACACCAACCTCAATGCCGTGTTCAATGTCACCCGCCCGGTCATCGAGGGCATGCGCTCGCGCCAGTGGGGCCGTATCGTCCAGATCAGCTCGATCAACGGCCAGAAAGGCCAGTACGGGCAGGCGAACTACGCGGCAGCCAAGGCCGGCATGCACGGCTTCACCATCTCGCTGGCCCAGGAAAACGCGCGCTTCGGCATCACCGTCAACACGGTCTCGCCGGGCTACGTCGGGACCGACCTGGTCATGGCGGTGCCCGAAGACATCCGCTCGAAGATCATCGCGCAGATCCCGGTGGGCCGACTCGGCCGTCCGGACGAGATCGCCCACGCGGTGGCCTTCCTGACCAGCGAGGAATCGAGCTGGATCACCGGCTCGAACCTCGCCATCAACGGCGGCCATTACATGGGTTGGTAAGGCCCACGGGGATCGGGTGACTCAGAGCCGGAGTTCGTCGACCGACGCCGGCTCGTGGATCGCCACCTTGTTGTGATGTGCACGGAACTTCGCCATCACCTTGTACGCCAGCCGGCGCGCGCGCATCACCGAGCCCAGCGGCCGATGGGCGGCGACACCGTGCCAGGGACTGAACGCAAGACCGTCGTCGATAGCCGCGCGCCGCGCCTCGTTCCACGCCGGCTGCGGCGGTACGACGATGCGCGCCACGTCAATATAGGGACTCTTCTCTTCCGGCCACGGCACCGATGCGTCCTCGATCGGCATGGACTCGATATCCGTGCAGAACTGCACGCGCACATCCCACTCGCCACCCTCGGTCGCGAAGTGCTCGATCATCGCGTCGCGCAGGCCGTTCGGTTTACCGTTGACGTTGAGCTCGGCATCCGTGAGCGCGGTGAGGTTGGGTGAGCGCGGCGCGATCGACACCTTGACGACGTATTCGCCGAAGCGCAGCGGCGCCTGGCTGAAGTAGCTATCGCCCAACGGATTCGTCTCGGGCTGCCCGCCGAGTGCGAGCAAGGTGGAGCTCTTGCCACCGAAGGCTTCGACCAGGCGTTCGGTGCCACGGAGCACAGCCGAGAGGGCCTTCTTCGCACCTTCCGCGCGATCGGTCGTCGCCGCGACCAGCTTCAGTGTGCCCGCGAACTTCTTCGCCGTTGGCGCGGAAAAGGCGGGGCCGTTCACCAGGACGAAATCCTGGGTCACGTCGCCTTCGCTGCCAGGCAGCCGATCCCCTTCGACACCGATGATCTTCACGGCCATGCCGCGTGGCGTGGAAACACTGTCGTCGAGAATGTCTCCCGGTACGGTCGATAGCCGCATGACGACGCCATAGCGCCCTGCCCTGGCGAAGATACCCTGCGCGAGTTCGCGCGGCAGGTCGTCCGGCACGACCAGCTCGCCGGTGAGTAGTGCGTGGCTTTTGGCGTGCACGGGGCGATACGCGTGCTTTTCGTGCTCGAGGGTAGTCTGGTTGATGCTGGTGAGGGTCTCGATCAGCTGTTCAGCCGTCTCGGCTTCATCAGGCTCGACGTGCTCGAGGGAGTCGTCGAAACGAATCGGCGGCGGACTCAGGGAGAGGGGCATGGCGATCTCGAGCGGCGGGGTAGCGTTTTATCCTGCGGCCGCTCTCGTGAAGGCGATGTGGCTCACATCAGCTTGTAACTGAACGTGAGGTTCCAGCGCACATCCCGATTCTGTTTCTCCGGCGGCTTGTCGCCTGTCGGCTCCGCCAGCGCGAAATCCACGGTGTAGTGCTTGTTGTCCGACAGCCGCACGCCGATCGCCGCTGAATCGAGCTTGTTGATCAGGGGCCGTCCACCGTTCAGATAGACACGCGCGGACTGGTACGCCACGTAAGGCACGATCGACTTGATCCAGTGCGTTCCCGAGACGAAGGCGCGGTTCACCTCCAGTGACGCCGCCCAGCCACTGTCGCCTGCGGCGTCACCCGGGTCGTAAGCGTAAGCAAAGCTTGGACCACCGAAGTTGATCTGTTCGGTCGAGGGCAACGCGTCGTTGCTGTACTGTCCGGTGGCGCGAACGACGGTGCCGATCTTGTGCGCCCATTCCTGCGAGAAGGCCAGATTCATCGTGTAGCGCGTGAAGTTGATGTCAGGCATGGCCACGGCAAGCGGTCCGGCCAGGTTGGTCGTTGCACGCGAACTCGCTCCGAAGCCGTCGAAGCCGTGCGCGACTGCAAAGCTGAACTGCTCGGAATGCTTCGCCGCGGTCTTCAGCCATGACAGTTCCGCGTCGAGCACACGTACGCTCGAGCGCAGGGAGATCATCGCGCCCGAATCGGTGTTGCGGTAGCGGTCATCCTGCGTGGACGCATACGCACTCACCGTCAGGTTCAGGCGCTTGCTGTTGGTGAGCACGAGGGGATAGATCGCCGTGAGTGCAAGGCGTTCCTGCGAGAGGCGATGATCGAGATACGAGGGCAACTCGTCATCGGTATCCGGACTGCCCCAGTAGTGACTGCCATCGATGCGGCCTTGCCAACCCTGGGAACCGATCGGTTCGACCCAGGCGGCGGAATAAAGTCGCTGACCGCCACCGTTCGGAAACAAGGTCGATACGCTGAGCTGTTCGCCCAGTGGCGTTGCACCGTTCTCCAGCGCGGTGAAGACACCTTGCGCACCGGGATGGTTGAGATCCATGCCGTAGCTAGCGTCGTAGCGCTGCCGCGTAATAGTCAGGTCGAGCGTGGTCGCTCCATCGGTCGTGGTCGGTGGCGGCACGTTCGCGGCGACCTTGGTGCCCGGCAATTGGCCGAGCAGCTGTGTATAGCGCTCGAACGTATCCTGCCGCAGCGGGCGTTCGTCCACGATGTGCGCCGCCATCGCGCGAATGCGACTTTCGAGGTTGCCTGCATCGCCGTGCACGGTCAGGCTCGACACGTAGCCTTCGACGACGGTCACCTGGACCACGCCGCCGGAAAACGTCTGGCTGGGCACGAAGGCGAACGAGAGTGCGTAGCCGCGCTTCTTGTACATCGCCGTGACACTGTCGGCAGCCGCGACGAGCTGACGCACGCTCGTGTCCTTGCCGCGCAGGGGCGCGAAGACGGCGGCGACATCGGCGAAGGGAATGGAGCGCACACCGACAACATCGAAACGCGTCGGGGTGAGATGACTGGCGAGAAGCGCTTCCAGTGCCGGGTTAGGCCCCTGCACATTCACCGTGACCGACGGCGCCTCCTTGGGCGTCTCCGTTCGCGGCAGGGTCTGGAGTGGATTGGCCGGCGCGCGGACCTGCGCCTGGGTGGAACACACGACGGACATGCCTAGCAGGCAGCCGAGCCATCGATTCATGCAAAGCTCCCTACGAACGATGACCTACACGAGGATCAACGAAGCGCGGGCGGTGTTGACCACCGCCCGCGCCAATCGCCTTACAGGCCGTGATTGCCCTTGCCCAGATCCTTCAGCCTTCCAAGGAGGCTGCTCACCGGGTCGGCACCTGCACCGCTGTTGCCAGCGCCCGTGCCGGTGGTCGACGACAGCCCCGTCGCGGAGGCGACGTTGTTGACCACCGTGTTCAGGGTGGTCGTCACCGGCGCGATGGCCGGGCTGCTGGCCACGGTACTCACGCCAGTGCCGACGTTGGTCACTGTGGTTGCCACGGCGCTCGTCACGGGGGAGAGGCCGCTCAGGCCACCGGTACCCAGGGCATTGACCGGCACCGCCACGCTGCCGACAAGCGCACCGGCGCCGACGAGCACAGTCGAAGCGGGCGTCGAGCCGGGCGAGCCTGCTGTGCCAGGACCTTGACCGAGCGTGTTGCTCGCCACATGCAGCGTGTCCGCTGCACCGTTCAGCGCGCCACTGAGCGGTTGCGACAGCCCACCCAGGGCACCCGGTGCCTGGATGCCGCCGACGTCGGCCGCAATCGAATGCACGCCGGTGCTCAGGCCGCCCGAGATGCCGCTCGCCGCCATGCCTGTCGCGGCGACCAGATTGGTGGACTGCGTCGGCGACGCGCTGCTGCCCAGCGACGTAGCCAGCGGGGTCACGAGGTCACTGACGCCCTGCGTCAGCGTGTTTGCCTGCGCCGAGCCGAGCAGACCGCCAAGTTGCGAACCCACCTGCTCCACACCCGTGCCGGCCTTCGACACCACGTCGCCCAGGCCCGAGGTGATCGGCGCGATCGGCGTGTTCGCACCGACGCTGCTGACGCCGGGGCCGAGGTCATGGACCGCGTCACCCGCGTTCTTGACGACATCGTCCAGGCTACCCGTGGTGACGCCCACCGGGTTGGGAATATTGCCGATCTGGCCGAGGCCACCGGAGGTGCCATCACCGAGGGCCGTGACGGCTTTACCGACGTCACCCACGGTGTTCACCAGCGAAGTGGAAAGGCCGCTGGTGCCGCCGAGCAGCGTGACCGAAGGCAGCTGCGCGCCAATACCGGTGACCGTTCCGCCGAGGGAAGAGACGATGTTTCCAGTGCCAGTGGCGATCGCGCCGACGGCGTTCGAGGGCGCTGCCGCGCCGGTACCGCCGGTGCCGCCGCCGGTACCGCCACCACCCGTGCCGCCGCCACCCGTGCCACCACCGCCCGTGCCACCGCCGTCGCCGCCACCGGTGCCGCCCGTACCGCCGGTGCCGCCGGTGYCGCCGCCGGTTCCGCCCGTGCCGCCACCTGTGCCGCCCGTACCACCGCCGGTGCCGCCGGTGCCACCGTTATCCCCGCCGCCGCCCGTGCCCGAGCCGCCACCGCCCGCGTCGCCGGAGCCGCCCGCGCCGCCCGGATTCACCGTGCCCGAAGAGCCACCGCCCGATCGCGTCGAGCCGTGTCCGCTACACGCGGTGATTGAAATCGACGCAGCCAGGATGCAGCTGGCCAGAAGAGTACGGGTGAAAACCTTGCCGAAATTCAGTTCGCTCACGACTCACTCCTCGAACGCATGGCGTTCTGGGTAGTGCCCCCTGCCTGTGGGAGCGATACATCGAATGTGACCCACGTCACAACCGTGGGTCCATAAAACGCCTGCGCTCGATGCGGTGCTACGCAAAAGTGGCAACTAGGTAAGAATACGTAGAGCGTTTTCGGCCACCTGTTCAGCCGCGTCGTGAGCCCGTGAAGTTGGATCGAACTAAGTGCGAAATCTGCGTGGAGAGCGCGTATTTGCGCGAATTTCTTCAGATCGCATCGTCCGATTCTCGTGGGGCCATCGCACCGCCGCTTGCGTGGACGGTTTAGGCGCAGAGCCTTCGGTGCCCACCCTCGCTGCTCAGACACGTCCTCCGCGTTTCGTAGCGGAAAGGCCGCTGCGCGGCCGTGTACTTATTTGGCCTACGGCCGCTCCACTTGTGCGGAACTCGCCTCGAGGGTGGGCACCGAAGACTCTTCCGGACCCTGAGGTTCGCGTGGGTCGAGCCAAAGCGTGCGGCAGCATCGTTGGCAGGCATCGCCGACACGCAGGCATGCCGACACGACGACACAGGCGCGAGGAAGGTCTTCGGCAACCGCGTACCCGCCATCGCGTACCAGACACCGCTTCCGCATCGCCTTGGTGTTCCGGCAGCAGTCGGGCGCGACGACGGCACCACGCCAACGGCTCTCCTCCCAACTCCACCGTATCGTCGTGAGAGAACTTGGTGTCCACCCTCGAGGCGAGTTCCGCACAAGTGGAGCGGCCGTAGGCCAAATAGGTACACGGGCCGCGTGAGCGGCCTTCCTTTTCGAACGCGGAGGACGTGTCTGAGCAGCGAGGGTGGACACCAAGGTCTCCCCCGCGAGACGCCCAAGTGTAGAGAGCGATGGCGCAAGCCGAGCCGCCCCGCGCAACGCCGAAACGCGAGCCCGCTAACAAGGCGCCGCGCGCCCCGGAAATGCGCGAAGAACCAAAAAAAACGCCCCGGTGTGCCGGGGCGTTTTTTGACACTCGTGACCGGAGTCGCTCAGTGCACGGTGAACAGCTTGTCGAAACCGGCGATCCGCAAGGTGTTACGCAGGTCGGCGCTGGCGTTGACGATGCGGATTTCCGCGCGGTCACCACCGGCGTGTTCGCGCAGGAGCATCAGCATGCCCAGCGCGGAGCTGTCCATGCCGATGACCTGCTCCAGGTCCAGCACGTAGCTGCGCGCCGCGGCGACGTCACCCAGGCAGGCATCGTGGAAGGCACGGTGGATGGAGAAATCGAAGCGCTCGCCCAGGTGGAGGGTGAGGCAACCGTGCTCGGTGTCGTTGTGGACGTTGATGGCCATGGTGGCTTCCCTTAAAACAGGTCGATGTCGCCAGCAGCCATGGACTGCTGGAGGGCGGGGCCACGCGAACGCAGGCGGGCACGCTCGCGCTGCTCGGCCAGGCGCGAACGGACGCGCTGGGCGCGGGCGCCGAGTTCGGCCGGGTTGGCTGGGGCGCAGGCGAGCTCTTCGATGTCGCGCGTGCAGTCGGCCGTGATCTCCTGCAGCTCGACCAGGCGCGAGCGCGTCTGGTGCAGCAGCTGGCTGAGGATGTCTTCGAACTGCAGCGAACGGATGGTGGTGGAGACGTCGTTGCCGAGGCCACGGTTGATGGACGCGGCTTCGTCCGCAGCAGCGCTGGTGCGGGCGTTGGACTCGGTGATGGTCGACATCATGCGATCGATGTCGCCCTTGGCCGAGAGCGCCACGTTCATGTCCTGCGAGGCCATGTGGCCGACCAGTTCACGCAGCTGCTCCATCGCCGTGCGCGAGCGCTCGACGTGGGTGCCGATCTTTTCGTTGAACTGGTTGCTGTGCTGCGCGAGGTTGCGGATTTCACCGGCGACCACGGCGAAGCCGCGGCCGGATTCACCGGCGCGTGCTGCTTCGATCGCCGCATTCAGGGCCAGCAGGTTGGTTTCTTCGGCAATCGTGTTGACGTTCTTCAGCAGCGCGAAGACCGCGTCCATTTCCTTGGCCATGCCATCGATGCGGTAAACGATACGCAGGCTTTCGCGCGACAGCTGCACGATGAGGCCAACGAAGTGCTCGAGCAGGCCGGCGGTGCGGGAGGCGAAGTCCTGCACCGAGATGCCGTTGCCACCGCTCTCGATGATCTCGCTGAGCAGCTTCTGCTGCTTGCCGGTCTTGTGCGACAGGCCGTTGAAGCCGCCGCCGAGTTCGGCCACGGCATCACGCAACAGATCCAGAGCCTGATGCAATTCGCGACTGGCGTGGCCAAGTTCGTCGACGATGGCACTGCGGACATCTTCCATCGCCTCGCGGACCGATGCCTCGTCCGAGGACGGCGAATGCAGCACCACTTCCACGTCCGGCAGCGCGGCCGGGCGCAGGCTGATCGCGATCCAGGTCGCGGTCAGGAGTGCCACGACGACCGGGGCGACCCAGGCGGAATGGAACACCAGCACGAGGACCAGGGCGATGGCACTGGCGGCAAAGCCGATGCTTCGTTCGTTCTTGGGGATAAGCATGATGACGTCTCGCTATCAGGTGCCGACGCGCGAGGCGGCGGCGGAAACAGGTGTATGGGCGAGCGCGAGCAGGCGCGCGGCGATCGCATCGAGCGGAAGCATTTCGTTGGCGGCACCGGCTTTCCAGGCGGCGCCGGGCATACCCCAGACCACCGAGCTGGCTTCGTCCTGGACCAGGGTCGGTGCACCGATTTCCCTCAGTTCACCCAGGCCACGCGCGCCGTCGTCACCCATGCCGGTGAGCAGCACGCCGATCGTGGCGGCGCCGACGCTGGCCACCATCGAACGGAACAGCACGTCGACGGCGGGTTTGTGGCGATTGACCGGCGGGCCGTCATGCAGGCGGCAGACATGCTTCGCACCGTCCCACATCACCAGCAGGTGCTGGCTGCCGGGGGCGATGTAGGCATGGCCGGCCTGGATGGGCTGACCGTCACGGGCCTCCATCACGCGCATGGCGGAGCAGGAATCCATCCGCGCGGCAAAGGGACCGCTGAAGGCTGCGGGAATGTGCTGGGTGATGACGATCGGCGGCGCCGTGGGCGGCATCGCCTCGAGCACGACGCGGATCGCTTCCGTACCGCCGGTGGATGCGCCGATGGCGATGATGCGCGTGCCACCCCGCGTTCCGGCGGTCTGTGCACGCGGTAGCACGGCGTCGGCGGAGAGACGCGGGGCAACCTCGAGCTTGCTGACTGAGGCGCGCTCACGCGGCTTGGCGCCGGCGGCGAGGCGTACCTTCGCGCAGATTTCCGGCGCGTGGTCCATGAACGTATTAGCGAGGTCGGCGGGCGGCTTGGTGAAGAAATCCACCGCGCCCAGTTCGAGTGCGCGCAGGGTCACATCCGCGCCGCGCTCGGTCAGCGTCGACACCATCACCACCGGCATCGGACGCAGGCGCATCAGGTTGTCGAGGAAGGTCAGGCCGTCCATGCGCGGCATCTCGACATCCAGCGTGAGGACATCGGGATTGAGCAGCTTGATCTTCTCGCGGGCGATCAGCGGATCCGCCGCCGTGCCGACCACCTCGATGCCCGGATCGGATTCGAGCATGGTCGTCAGCACCTTTCGGACCAGGGCCGAATCGTCGACGATGAGGACGCGTACTTTCTGCATGGGTGCTTGCGACTCGGGTAGCTGAACGTCCCTGTCGGCGGACCGACGGAGGCTGAAATAGTGAAGCGGTACCGCTGACCTCGACGGTCAGAACAGTTCCACCTCTCCCTTTATCGGATCGTCGGCCAATCGCTTGAGGTATCGTTTCTCGCGATCGGCCAGATTGTTGTCGTGCGTGGCGCGCAACTGGCGCACGCGCACCTTGCCGCTGACCGGGAAGAACTGCACCTGGCGCGGGTAGATATCGCCCACGTCCGCCGCGCAGAGCTTCAGGTTCTCGGTCGCGATGTAGCGCTGCACGAAGGTGATGTTGCGCTGGCCGATGTCGGTCATCGTCGCGAGCACGCGCCCACCCCCGAAAATCTTCACTTCGAGATCGTCGCGACGGCCACCGGCCTTGAGGATCGCGTTGATCAGCTGTTCCATCGCATCGTTGCCATAGCGCGCCGCACGGCCAACCGTCGAGGTCCAGCTGTCGCGGTCGCCGGCCGGCTCCGGCAGCATGAAGTGGTTCATGCCACCGATACGACGACGGGCATCGCGTACGCAGGCGGATACACAGGAGCCCAGCACGGTCGAGATCATCTCTTCCTGCGTGCTCACGTAGTACTCGCCCGGCAGAATCTTTACCGTGACCACTTCCTGGGCGGGATCCCAGAAGCGGCGGACGTGCTCGAACCCGGGCAGCACGCTTTTCGGATCGAAGCCGATAAAGGTTCTCGGCTGCGCGACGAACGTGTCGCTCATGTGCGTTTCCGGTAGACCGTTCGGCCGATCAGATCGAAGTCCTCGGACAATCCGTACATGGACTCCGAGTGCCCCAGGAACAGGTAGCCGTGGCTTTCCAGCATGCCGGCATAGCGGGAGAACAGTCGCTGCTTGGTCGGCTTGTCGAAATAGATGACGACGTTGCGGCAGAAGATGGCGTCGAACTTGCCATGCATCGGCCACTCGTGGAGCAGGTTCAACGGCTGGATGGCCACCAGCTCGCGCAGGCGCGGATGCACCTGGACGTAGCCATCGAACGAACCTTCGCCACGCAGGAACCAACGCTTGCGACGCGCGTCRCTCACCCCGCCCAGGCGATCCACCGGGTACACGCCCTTGCGTGCGGCTTCGAGCGCCTGCGGCGACAGATCGGTGGCGAGGATCTTCGCGTCGATCTGGATACCCGTGCGCTCGATGGCCTCGGCCAGCACCATCGCGATGGCGTAAGGTTCTTCGCCGGTGGAACAGCCTGCCGACCAGATGCGCAGCCGACCGCTGCCCTTCTTCTCCGCCAGCCAGCGAGGAAGGAGTTCGTCGATGAGCATGTCGTAGTGGTGCATCTCGCGGAAGAACGAGGTGACGTTCGTGCTGATGCAGCTGGCTAGTTCGCCGAGTTCCGACTCCGGATCACGGCGCAAAAGGTCGCAGTACGCCTCGAAGCCGGAGAGGTTCAACGCGCGCAGCCGGCGTAGCAGACGCCCCTGGACGAGCTGCCGCTTGTGATCGCCCAGCGAGATGCCGCAGTGCTGCAGCACGAACTCACGCAGGAAGCCGAATTCCTTCTCGCCGAGATTCGGTCCTGTCGCGCCCGCCAGCCCGGCGGCGTCGCCGTTGTTGACGAGCGCATTCATCGATCAGAACTCCTTCCACACACCGGCGTCGGCCGCGGACTCGACCGGACGCTGCGCACGCGGAGCCGGCGTGCTGCGCACGGCGGCGAACACGGTTTCCATCTCTTCGCGAGCGGCGTCCTTGCGCTGCGCCTTGGCGGCCGGAGCGCTGGACGCCTGGCCGGTGATCTGGAAGAACGACACCTGGCGGCTGAGCTCGTTGGCCTGCTCGTGCATGGCACGGGCGGCAGCGGCCGACTCTTCCACCAGCGCGGCGTTCTGCTGGGTCATTTCGTCCATCTGCAGCACGGCGTGGTTGACCTGGTCGATACCGGCCGACTGCTCCGAACTGGCGGCAGCGATCTCGGCGACGATATCCGTCACCTTCTTCACGCTGTCGACGATCTCGGCGAGCGCTTTGCCCGACTGGTCGACCAACTCCGAACCGGCCTTGACCTTGTTCGCGCTGTCGTTGATCAGCCCCTTGATCTCCTTCGCCGCACCGGCCGAACGCTGGGCCAGGTTGCGCACTTCGGTGGCGACCACGGCGAAGCCGCGACCCTGCTCACCCGCACGTGCCGCTTCCACCGCCGCGTTGAGCGCAAGCAGATTGGTCTGGAACGCGATTTCGTCGATGAGGCTGACGATGTCGGAAATCTTCTTGCTGGAGCTGTTGATATCGCGCATGGCGACAACGGTCTGCGCGACGACTTCGCCACCGCGCTCGGCCTGCTCGCGTGCACCGCGGGCCAGCTGGTTGGCGTGGCTCGCGTTCTCGGCGTTCTGCTTCACGGTGGAGGTCATTTCCTCCATCGACGAGGCGGTCTCTTCCAGGCTGGAAGCCTGTTCCTGCGTACGCTGCGAGAGGTCGTCGTTACCGCGCGAAATCTGCTGCGCCGCCGTGCTGACCGAACCCGAACCATGGCGCACTTCGCCGACGATGGCGCTGAGGCGCTCGTCCATGGCGCGGAAGGCCTCCTGTAGCTGGCCCAGTTCGTCCGAACGCGTGACCTGGATGTCGTGGCCGAGCTTGCCCTCGGCGATCTGGTGCGCGACAGCCACGGTGTGCGACAGCGTACGGATGATGGAGCGGACGACGAGGACGCCGATCAGCAGGCAGATGAACAGGCCGACGGCCAGCGAGCCGATGCTGAGCGCGCGGACCATCTGGTACTGCGCAGTCTCCTTCGCATAGATCGCCGCGGCTTCATCGCGCTTGGCTTCGATGAGCTTGCCGAGCTGGGTCTGGCGGTCCATCAACAGTGGGCGAACCTGCAGTTCGAGCACGTCGCTCGAGCCTTCGTCAGCCTGGTTGAGGGCGTCGACCATGTCCGACTTGGCCTGGTCGTAGTCGGCGGTTGTCGACTGCCACTTGTCGTAAAGCTTCTTGACCTCAGCCGACATCGGGACTTTGAGGAACTCGGCCTTCAGCTTGGTCATCTCGTCTTCGTACTTCTGGAACTCGGCGACCTTCTGCTTCACCTGGTCCTTGTTGCTGACCTTGGCTGCCGCTTCGCCCAACACGAC
>NZ_JBFUIT010000075.1:0-14444 GCF_056401735.1 Luteibacter sp. P4_D7_3 | reverse complement strand
GTTCCTGCTGGTGCAGTCCCATCCGGGCGGCTGGCAGGGCGTGCTTCTCGCCGTCACCGCCTCGGTGATCGTCGGCCGTGAGATCAGCGTCAGCGCCCTGCGTGAATGGATGGCGCAGATCGGTGCGCGCTCGAAGGTGAAGGTGGCCTTCCTCGGCAAGCTGAAGACGCTGGCGCAGATGGTCGCCCTGGTGGTGCTGCTGGTCCAGCACGACACCGAATCCCTGGCCTCATACAACATCGGGGAGGCACTCCTGGTGCTCGCCGGCATCCTCACTATCTGGTCCGGACTGGACTACCTGCGGGCCGCGTGGCCCAGTTTGCGGGGAGATTCAGAGGACGTGAAAAAAAGTGAAAAAAAGTCGGCGTAAAGTGGTTGACACAAATGCGATCTGATTTAGAATAGCTGGACAACGACGCGGGAATAGCTCAGTTGGTAGAGCACGACCTTGCCAAGGTCGGGGTCGCGAGTTCGAGTCTCGTTTCCCGCTCCATGTAATTCTACAAAGCCTCGGACCTCCGAGGTTTTGTTTTTTAAGCGCTTCGCGGTTACTCTCGCGCTGCGCAAGCGATGGCCGGGTGGCAGAGTGGTCATGCAGCGGACTGCAAATCCGCGTACGCCGGTTCGATTCCGACCTCGGCCTCCATCGCATTTTGAAGGCGCAACCGTTTCCGCGGCTGCGCCTTTTTTCTTTCCGCCCGGATGGCGAAATCGGTAGACGCAAGGGACTTAAAATCCCTCATCCGCAAGGGTATGTGGGTTCGAGTCCCACTCCGGGCACCAAGGGCTACAGCCCGAAAGTCGGACCGCTTTTCGGTCCGCAATTCCTGATTCGGTCCGCAAGCACTTCGTCGGATCGACTTTGGCGCCTCGGCGCGATCGCACGTAAGCCTCGGTCATGACCACTGATGTGTGGCCCAGTTGGTGCTGCGCCTGGCGGATATCGCCGCTCGAATCCGTCTTGTCGGACGCTGCTTTCGCGCGCAGATCCCGGAACTGAAACCGCCGGCCTGTCGCCTCGCGCACGCGATCGAAACGGCCACGCAGCTTCGCTGCGGTGAGTGGCCTCCATCCTCATCGACTATCAGCCGCATCGCCCGTACGGCATACCCACGCTTGCGTTCGCTGATCCTGGCCAGCAGGTCAGCAAGCTCACCTGTCACGCCTATGCGCAGCTTCGCGCCCGTCTTTGCCTGCGTCAGTTCGAGCGAGCCATCCCGAACGTCCGTCTCCTGCATCCGAAGCACATCGGCCGGCCGCTGACCCGTGAGGTACGCGAGGTCCATGGCGTCGCGAAGCGGCTGATCGGCCGCCGTCCAGAACGCTAGGTACGTTGCGTCGTCGACGTAGACGTCCCGGGCCTTCTCTTTGTTTCCCTTGATCCCCGCGCACGGATTCGCCAGGTTGGTGTAGTCGGCGTCGCGCGCGAAGTTCCAAAGGTGGGAGAGAAGGGCCTTCTCGCGATTGGCACGTACCGGCGAGCTGGATCGGTGAATCAGGTATTTCCTTACATGCATCGGGGCGATGGCATCTAGCGGCCCCGGAGGATCGTCGAAGAAGTCGAGCAGCTGCTTCAGTTCCCGGGCATTGCAGGCCTGCGTCGCCGGCGATTTTGTCGGCATAACCACTGCGCGGTAGCGGTCGGCCACGTACCGGAAGGTGATGACCTCGGCCAGCTTCTCCTTCGCGTAGCGGCTTCGCTCGTAGTCCGCCCACTTCTGGATCGCAAGCCCGTAATCAGGGCCGAGCGGCTCCTCACGGCGCGGCTTGCCGCCGTGATCGTAGTAGTAGTGGACTACGCCCAACGGCTTTCGGCGCGCGCGAAGGCGCGGAACCGCGTCAGGTTTTGAAGGCCGTCTTCCCCTCCTATGCCGCCTTGTTCGGRTGCCACGCGGGTTTGGCCTGGGCTGCTCGCGAGCCTCGCCAGCGACCGCTGCGTGCGTCACCACCGGCCAGCCCTGATTGTCGACATGGTGCCTGATCCCGTTCCGGCGGAGGAACGCGAGCTGGGTCGCGCGGGTGTGGGCCCGGGTCAGCTAGGCGATTTCCTCGCGGGAAAGGCACAGTTTCTCATCAGCCCCCATTGGGCACCTCCGGATCGGTAGCGCTGTACGCGCGAGCGCCATAGTCGATGAACACAATGCGGCCATCTGGCAGGCGGCCAACGTCCTTGGCCGCTCTTTCAAACGGCGAACTGGTCTCCCCGATAACGTGGATCTCGAAGCTGTTCTCGTCGTCCCACACCTCGTAGGCGACAGGATCTACGGGCGTACAGCGCGGCATGATGAGAACCCAGCCACGGCGATCAGCCCACTGCACTGGGCACATCAGGTGACGCCTGGCATCGGTCGCCCACAGGTGTCGCTCATCTCGGTTTGCGCGTCGCCCGATCGAACGGTGGGGCTCGGTTAGGCGCGGCACCTTGATGGCCCAAGGTCCGAGCAGAAAGACCACCCGCGACGCCCCTTTCCTGATCACTGTGCGCCTCCTGAGGTCCGACGAAAGGCGACGACCCAGACCCAAGGATTCGAGGTCCAGCTCTGCTCCCCGTTGATGCGTGTCCACAGCTTACGCCATGCGTCGCGGAGCTGATCACRCCCCTCTTGGCTGGGCGCGTCGCCAGGAACGCCCTCGGCGGGGGCGTCTTCCGGGGTTAACCCCTGAGCGCGACCGACCGACGTGGCGGCGCGCTCGAGCGTGATCCGACATGCAGAGCGCGGCATGAAGAGGGTCGGCCGCTTCCACCACAGCAGCCTGCCGGCTTCCCTCGGCCGGGTGTAGTCAGCGGCACCGTCCGCCGCATAGCCGTACTTGCGCCCCGTCTCGACAGTGCGGTCTACGAACGACCATACGTCGCGTCCCTTCGATTGATCGAAGCTAACCGTCCACTCGCCCCAGGCGAAGAACGTCTCCTTGACCCACAGAATGTCCCCGGCATCGCCGTAAGGGCACAGGATGGCACCGTCGCCCCATCGCTCCAGATCATTGGTCGAAGAGCCTTTCATGGGCACGAAGTACCCGTGCACAAAGTTGTGCACCCAGTTCGGGGTGTAGTGAGTTGTTCCCTCGGGCGGCTGGGTCTTCACGATCCGCCGGGTCACCGTCTTGCGGCCTTCGAGGATGGCGYGCACCATCGGGCCACTGAAGAGAATGGGACGCTCAGCCATGATCGACTCCGTCGGCAACTACGTGGTGATGTTGAGCGCGGCCAGTATTTCGGACACGCTCCGTGAGAATTGGTATGGGTCGTGGACGATCTTCGAGCGTCAGGAAGACGGCGACCTCCGCATGGTGGAAAGCGATCGAGACGATGTCGGTTTTGACCACATGGAGCCGGCCTGGAACATCGCGCGAGCCCGCGGCATCGAGCGGGTAAGGGTTCTCAGCAACGACCGAACACTTCAGCCCGAGCCCTATCGCGGGTAGTTTGCTGGCGGCCGCGTGCTCGCGCACCATGGCGCCATTCATCAGGATGGGGAGTTCACGCATGGGTAAGTGGCTCCGTCGCGCAGCAAGGTGGATAGCGATGTATCCGTGGCTTCTCATAGTCATAGCGCTGGCCTATCTGGCCGGCGTCGTGACGATGATGCAGCTCGGATTCAAACTGCCAGATTCGGTCAATGGCCTGGTAGGAGCAGCAATTGGGGCCGTGGCGGGCATCGGGGGTGCGCTTTGCGTCGTCCTCGCGACGGACTACGTTCAAGGGCGAAACATCGCTGCTTACGTCCTACTCTCGTATGAACCCGCGTTGTTCCGGCTGTGGTCGGTCGAGGGTGCGATGAATCGTTTCGACGCCGAATCGGTCGAACGAAACTGGACGAATGAGCAGTGGGCGACCCTTTCGCGCGAAATTCGCGCGGCGATTCGAGCGATGGACACGAGCCAAGCGCGGATACGGCGCGTAGAGCCAAACGTCCATCGCTTGAAAGCCGACGCGCTGCACATATCGAACCGAACTGAAGAGTGCGCGCAGTGTGCAAAGGAAGCGCTGGTCGATGTCATCGAAAGCCAAAGCGAGGCGACGCGGTTCTACGGCGGACAGCTCTCGGAACAGTTGCGTGCAAGGTTGATAGATGCGACCGAGGCGCTTAAAAGTGAGCTTCTTGACCTTTCGATGGTCTACGGGATGCGGCGTACCGGTCCTCCGAGACTGAGCCACTGGTACGAGAATGGCGGCCAGGATCCTGCGGATCATGGTGACGAAGCGCCTGCGGCAGACGCATCCAGGTAACGAAGCTTCCACGTCGGGCGGAAAGGCATGGCGTGCTTCATCCCGGCCAGCTTGATGTTCAGGTTACCGCCTGACGCAGAACGAATTGTGCCCATCTCAAGGTTGCCACCACCTGTATATTCGACCCGACCGCCGCGACGGGCGGGAACGCCGTAGGCCTTGCGGATGTATTCGACGCTCACGGCTTCACATCCAGCGTGGCGACGAGCTTTGTGTTCGGGTCGCCGTCGAAGATGGGCAGGACGGACACATTGCTCGACCAGTTACGAGCGGTGTCGATGCTGTCCGTCTCGTTCGTGTAGTCGGCCATGCGCCAACCGATGAGCTTCGGCTGTGCCGCCTCACGGCCAGCCAGCGCTAGGTGGGTGTCGATCGCCTTCCACCAGTCGTCCATCACCAGCACGTTCATCTCGACGTAGTAGTTCACGACCGTGCAGTCTCTCTCCCGCAAGGTCGCGAACGCGCGGATCTGGTCCCGGGTCTTGGCGAGCGTCATCGTGCTCATGCGTCGGTGTCCTTTGCCACGGGCAGTGCGTAGAAGTTGATTTCGAGGCCGTTGACGCAGGTTGCAACGACGGCGTGTTCGAGCAGGCGAGCAGTTCGAATCCTCGCCGCGTCGCCCTCGCTGAGGACGGCGGAGCCGATATACGTGCCCGGGGTAGTCCTTAACCCAGGCGGTCCGCCGGTCTTCCTCGCGCTCCTCAAGGAGCGCAACGCGCCGGCCCAGGGCCTGCGCCTCGCGCTGGGTGATTCGCTTCGTGGTCATGCTGCCTCCCTCTCGCAAAGCCCCAGGTCGGACGTGCAACCGCCGCCGGCCTGGTCCTGCATGAAGATGTCGTACTGGCGGCCGCCGCGGCCCGTGCGCGCCCAGTCGATGACGTTGCGGATCGGCAGGATGTCGCCATTGATCGGCGCGAAGAACGTCGCCATGCGGCGCTTGTTGGCGGCTGCTACCACAGCCTCCCACCGCTCGATCCGGTCCATGTGTTCCGGCGTCATATCGGCGATCAGGCGGACCTCGTCTTTGCGGCAGTTGATGCACGGCCAGCAGCCGACGCGCCGCGCTCCCATCGCGTAAAGGGGGTTCGGAAGAACGCCGTGCTTGCGATGCATTGCCCAGACATCTTCGACACTCCAGCGAAATATCGGTCGCCAAACGATTGATCCATCGTCATGGCGGTTATAGCGGCGCTGCTGGGCGCGATTAGCGCTTTCGTCAGCGCGGATACCAAGCCACTGCAGGACCGGACCGCTACGAAGCATCGGGCCGACAACCTGCGACGAAATAGGCAGCTGTTTCAGCTCTTCAGTGCAGAACTGAGCTTTGCGTGAGGGGAGCCGGCCCTTGAGAATGCACAGGTCAAGGTACGGATTGCCGCTCGGCGTGTTGAGCGCGGCCGCTTCCGCGACGATTTCGTCCGCAATGCCCTCGGCAGGCCATTTTGTCAGGGTCGTCTGCCGATGGATGGCAAGCTGGCGAGAGAAGTCTGCGCGTACGACCTCAACTACCGGGCCGCCAGTGGGCTCAGCCAGGCGGCTGACGTACTCGTAAGTCGCCTCGTGCTCGTTGCCGGTGTCGGCGAAGACGGCGCGGAACTCCCGACCCGACTCCATGGCCTTCAGATACGTGGCCGTGCTGTCCTTACCGCCCGACACGTTGACGAGGTGCTGGATGGCAGTTCCGGGCCTGAGGTCGGCAACGCTCGAATGCGTCATCATGCGAGCCCGCCTCGACCATAGGACTGCCCGTTATGCCTCTCCTTTTTTTCACATGGGCGATGCAAGCCAGTCCGCCTCCGACCGATGCTTGGACGAAGGCGTCTGCAGCAGGAACGCTCGCCAGCGCGCTGATTGCTCTGATTGCTTCTGGAGTTGCGATTGTAATCGCCAGAGGTCAGAGAGCCGACCGAAAAAAGGAGCTTAGCGATGAGAGAAGCCGGACGGAAGCTATCGATGATGCAAGAGCGGCGAGCCTCGCATTGGCCGTGCTCGAAGACATGTTCTGGATAGAATCGACGCTTGGATATTTTCTCGATTTCGGTTTGCAAGCTCAAAATCCTGCTGATGAGCTTGTATCGGGTCAGATACGGCTGACCGACACGATGCGAGCGTACATGACGCGGCTGCATGAACTCGGCGCATCCGGTAGAGATGTGCGTAAGCTTTTCGCGTTGATAATCGACGTGACAAAAGCCCTCGACGAGCGAGCTTCCCTGGAGAACGTGGATCACCCCGATGCGCACGCGCGAGACGGATGGATCAACGCGTCTGTTACGCAGATTCGGGCGAAGGCTTCCGAGGTTTACGTTGAGCTTTCGCCCAGACTGCTGGCTGGCTGGTGAGGTCACGCTGCTTCCTTGGCGGCAACCGCCGGCAGGTCGGGGTAATGGCCCCAGGGGTTCTTCATCTCGCTAAAGCACGGGCTCGGTAGGCCAACGGTGTTTTTTCGGGCGTAGCGGCAGAGGCGGCCGTCGCGCCAGAACTCGCGGCGCCCGGTAGCGACGACGTCGAAGACGCCGTCCGGCCAGCAGTCGGTCTGCGCGACGGCCATGGTCACGCCACGACCGGAAGCACGGTGCGCATGCCTTGAACGTTGGGTTTGCTGATCACGCCTTCGACTTCCATCCGCTCCACCAAGCGAGCGGCGCGGTTGTAGCCGATGATGAGCCGCCGCTGCACATGCGAGATCGTTGCGCGGTGAGTTTCGCGGAGCCTGTCGCGGCGAATCTTTACCGGACGCTCCAAGCTGATCGGCATGGTCGAGGTGGCTTCACCTTGAGGTGACGGCCACGCGCTGACGATCAGTCCATGTGCGGACGCTACGCCACATTCGGACCTGTATCGCTGAGCCGCGAGGCTAAGACGGTGCTGGACCAGCTCGAGCTGGATGTCGTCAGCGAGATCAATCAGCGGGAAGATCTGTTCAACATTGCGCCGACCCAGAAGGCGCTGGTCATGGCCAGCGGCGATCAGGGCTACGAGATCAAGCCGCTTCGGTGGGGCCTGATCCCCATATGGGCCAAGGACGCGAAGATCGGCGCGAAGACGATCAATGCCCGCGCCGAGACCGTGGCCACCAAGCCGGCCTTCCGTGCAGCCTTCAAGAAACGCCGCTGCTTGGTGCCGGCCTCCGGCTACTTCGAGTGGCGCGTGAAAGAGGGCGGCAAGCAGCCGTACTTCATCCGCGACCAGGTCGGCGACCTGCTTATGTTCGCCGGCCTGTGGGAAGCCTGGCGTCCCGCCGAGGGCGAGTAATGGGTCAAGACCCTCACCATCGTCACCGGTGAGCCTGGGAAGGTCTCCGGCGATATCCACGACCGGCAGCCCGTGATCCTGCCGCCCGACCTATGGGCGGTGTGGTGCGATGGCATGCCCGACGAGGCCAGTGCAACGCTGGTAGCGGCCCCTGAGGCCGAGCTCGTCTATTACCCAGTATCCAAGGCAGTTGGCTCGCCCAGGAACAAGGGTCCCGAGCTGGTTCAGCCAATCACGCTCTGAGACTGTCGACCGATATCCTGCTTCGATGTCGCCCAACTGGAAACCGCCAAGCACCCCCGGGGCCGCCACCTTCGCCGAGTGGAACGGCGCCACGTTCGCCCTCGTCAAGAACATGCCCGATGGGAAGTGGCGAGTTGGCGTATTTCCCGACGGCCAGTCCCATCATTCGGTAGGCGCCATGGTGGCGACTGAGGCCATTGCTCGGAAATTCGTCGAGTGCTGGGCTGAGGTCAACCACCGGCGTATCGCGCCTGCGAAAGGTCGTCAGATCATGCCGCCCGAGGGTTTAAAGCCGCGGAAACCCAAGGGCATTGAGGATCGGTCGTGACTTTTGGCTAAGGAGGCCGAAAGCGCGAATCCTATGAGTCATGCGAGTGTATCAAGTGGCCACTTGACGGAATTTGTTAAATGCTATTAGCCTTCGCTTAACAAGTCGGAGGTAGCACATGGACGCCCAAGCTTTAAATGCTCTTTGGTTCAACGCCGGATCGGTCTTCACCCCTGGGTCGCCAGTGAACGAACGGGACCTTTTTTCCGGCCGCGTGAATGTCTTGAATCGGATCCTGACGGCCGTGTCCCAGCGTGGCTATCACGGAGTGCTTTTCGGAGAGCGTGGTGTCGGCAAAACCTCTCTGGCGAATATCCTTACTGGCCACCTGCGGGTGACGCAGAATTACCTAGTGGCAAAGGTCAACTGTGACGCGGGCGATACCTTCAGTTCCATTTGGCACAAGGCGTTCCGCGATATCACATACACCCACCACTCGACACCTGCGGGCTTTACCGGCACACCCACTCAGCAAGTAATTCCGGTGGCGTCTTCGCTTCCCAGCGTCGTACAGCCTGACGATGTGCGTCGGCTACTTTTCGATCTGAGCTCACAGACGCCTACGCTGATCATTCTCGACGAGTACGATCGTATAGCGGATCGTCAGGTAGCTGTACTAATTTCGGACACTATTAAATCCCTCTCCGACAACGCCGTCGCAGCATCGTTGCTACTGATTGGAGTAGCTGAATCGGTCGATCAGCTAGTGGAAGGGCATCTGTCCATTGAGCGAAACTTGGTACAGGTTCCGATGCCACGAATGTCTACCGAGGAGATCGCGCAGATCGTGTCCAACGGCCTAACGCGGCTTGGCATGACGATATCGGCAGGTGGCTTGGCTCACATCGTCGCTCTGTCCCAAGGTCTGCCTTACATCACGCACCTGCTGGCACTTCACAGTACACGCGCTGCGCTGACTAACGAGTCCATGGAGGTGAACCGCGATCACGTCGATAGGGGCGTTACCGACTCGCTCGATCAATGGCAACAGTCCATCAAATCTTCGTACTACGACGCCGTCAAAAGCCCGCAGCCGGGAAACATCTTCAAAGAAGTGCTGCTTGCATGCGCTTTGGCAGAAGTTGATGAAGCTGGATATTTCACTGCGGCTGCGGTCAGGTCGCCGTTGAGTAATATCCTAGGTCGAACGATTGATATCCCTAATTTTGCACGTCATCTGAAGGAGTTCGGACAGGTTGAGCGAGCTGAGATGCTGACCCGGGTTGGAACCACCAAGCGATTCCGTTACCGGTTTGTCAGTCCAATCATGCGCCCGTACATCATCATGCGCGGATATGTTGAGGGATTAATCAAGTAAGTCTGCTGTCTTGAACCGCCGCTAGATAACCGCCAATCAGGCGCTAAGTGGACCCCAAGGGCCGAGCCTCCGTGCCAAGCCAGGCCAAGGGCAGGGCATGGGTCGAGCGATTCGCTGGCCGGCGCCTCGCGCATTTGGGCAGACTCGCCGCGACACCAGGAGTAGGGCCAAGCGCCGCCGGCGGCTACGCAAAGCCGACCGCCGAGGAACAAGCCCGCTACGCCGCCTTCTACGCCTCCTACGTCCCACCCAAACGAACGAGAATTCGATCCCGGTGACTTCGCGCATTCCTTCAGGTCAGGGGAGGTTGAGTACGCCGGCTTTCGTGCAAATAGTCGTGCAGGCTGATCGCGCACTGCGGGCAGCCACCGGTAGGCACAATCCGGCATCCCATCTTCATGTGGGTTCGATAGTAGCGCTGGTGCTTTAAACACCATGCCTCGGCGGCCAGGTTCTGGCGTGACTGGTAGCGTTCGCGCCGCCCTTGGAAAGGCATCACCGCGGTCTCGCGCGGCGAGTGCTGGACGTGGGAGGCATGAAGACGGGGCAGGGTGCGCCGATGGGGTAGCGCTCACGATGGCGCTCACAGAACCGAAAGCCTCGGCCACCATCGGAAGAGCGTCGCGTCAGCGCCTAGCGCTGGTCGCGAGCTGCGCGGGAGATACGTCGGAAGGAGTCCATTTGGCGCTTTTCTCGCCACTCGATCTCAACGGTCGCGACCAGCGGAGCGCGCACAGGCTTGCGCTTGCTGGACGCCACCAGCAGCGAGGGTTAGATTTATAACCGGCGACCTGGTTATTTCACTTCGCGACGGCTCGGTTCGACTCCATAGGGGGCGACGATGACAGTCAGCTGCATGTCGATCAATGCATGGCTTCAAGCGCTCGGATTCGTCGTCCTCTTGTTGGCGGCTATCGGAGGGGGAATTAATGTTGGTACTAGCGGGCTATCCAAGTTCACTCCGAAAAGAAGCTGCGTTGTAGGCGCCATAGGCTTGTTGTTCGCGGTCTTGGGATCGCTAAAAGCCGTCCCGGATATCGGAACATGCGTCCCATTACCGTGGCTCAAAGACGACACCGTAATAGCACCACCCGCGCCGGCTGCTCGCCTTGCATGGCCAGAGAATGACTGGATCGCTGCGTTAGAGATCAAGCCTGGCGACGGTATTCCAAAGCCGCGACCGATGCCTTTTCACTGGGCGAAGAACGACAATGGTCTGCTATTGACCTACACCGCGACCGTCGGCGGTCATGTCTGGCGCGTCGACGAACAAGTTGTTAGCGGGAGGATTACCAGGGCGACATTTTTGAGCCAAGTCGCCGACAGCTGGACCTATAGGCGCAACCAGGCGATTGTCGGTGTTTCGGGGGAAGAAGTTGCCTTGGAGTGCCGTGGCACGGGGCTCGCCAATTTCAAAGCACGCCTTGCCGGCGAATTTGGGGATCCGCTAGACGGGACCATAGATGAGTCGTCGAAAAGACTGGATCTCGATGGGGTTGGCATGTGTGGGGTCAGCAGGAGCTGCAAGGGCACGACGACGAAAACTTCTGATCGAACAATCTTCAAGGTGAACACCCAGTGGCAGCTCGAGTTCCGAGCAGAACACATACACACCGATACATCGATGATTGACGATGCCGACGACGACGCGGGTTCGATTCGCGATACTTGCGACTGGTCGCTGTATTTCGATCCAGCGTGAGGCGCGATCTGGCGCTCCCGGCCGACCACGTCCGAAGTTGGACTCGAACCAACGCCCCCCTGATTAACAGTCAAGGGATCTAACGGCTAGGTTTGGCCGTCGCCCGAAGGGATTGCGTCAGTCCCGTCAGCGACGCTACCGCCCATCATGGCGCCCCCCGGTGAGATCGAACGCGGATACAAGTGCCGAGCTTGGTTTGCATAAGCCAAGTCAGACAGGTAAATCTGGGGATCAGCCGGAACGCTCTGATGGATCAAAAGCGCCTTCGCGAGCGCCTGGGCGCTCGGTGTGACCTGATCCTTCTCAAGCCTTTGGATGCGGCCGGACAGGCCGTGTACGAGGCTCAAGACCTCGTCGAGCTTGTCGCCGTCCGACCTTGGAATGACCGGTTCTGGAGACTCTGTCGTGGCGAGAATTCCCGACAGTCGAGTTTCAAATCGCGCCCAGTGCGCGGCGATCGACGTTTCCACGATCTCCTGGGGCAGGGGCTCGTCCGTCGCACGATTGACCGTGTGAACGAGCTGCGCTATTCCTTCGCGTGTGCAAGAGGTTGCGTTAAATTGGCTGAGTGGCATCCCCAAATCGGTTGGCTGAAGATCAATGAGCAGGGGAATTACCCGAGACTTCGCTAACCCCTTGGCAAGCGCGCCGGCCTCGAACAGGAGCCAAGGCGCATTTTTATTCGCCGCCGTGACACACAGCACCCCGACATTCGTGGAGCTGAGCGCGGTGCTGATCTCCCCAACCCAGTTCGAGCCACGATCAAGCTCTGTGGAAACCCATGGTTTCGACGCTTGGACCACGACCTTGATCCAGTCCGCGAGCAACTCGGCGACCCGCTGGCTTCGCTCGCCTGACCAGCTTATAAAGACTTGCATGCCGCCTCCGTTGCGGGCTGTCAGCCCCGTAAAATTGTGCCTCGCATCCTATGCTAATCAATGGTCTATCTGCAAAGCAGCCGTAAAATTATGGTTCGCATCCGTGTGATTTAGCTGATTCTTGCAAGGGACTTAAATCTCTTGCCATTCCAACCACGTCCGCGGAGGCCTTGGGATGACGATCGAGGGCAGGATACCGTTCGAAGAACTGGCCCTGACTGCCGACGAGGTCGGGTAGCTCTTGGGGTGCACCGGCCGCCAGGTGCTCGAGCGGATCGCCTGTAAGCCAGACTTCCCGGCACGGCTGTCTGTTCGGCCAGCCTCGTGGATTGCCCGCGAGGTTCTGGAGTGGCGTAAGAAGCATCGGGCCGGGCCGCAGAAAAGGCGGCAAAGGGACTCATCCGCTTAATCACCGGCATTTGTGAGTAATGGTGTGAGTAAGATCCGACGTTAATGGTTGAACGGCATTGTCGCCCATGGGTTCCTACAATAGTTTCGAGTCCCACTCCGGGCACCATAGGCTTAGGCTGTTTCCCCCTCGATCTCTCGTCCGGCTATGTCTGTTAAGACGTAAGACGAGTGAAGATAAGAAACCAAGCAGCACCATCCCCCAAGAAGCGCCGCACCGGAAGCGCACCGCCCGGGTTCGGGCGCGTATCCAGGTTGTCGGGGCTCAATCTTGCTCGTGTTCGCAGAGGCTGCGATGCTGGGTAGGTCAGCTTTCGCGGCGTAGCAGACCATGTACGGACACGTATAACCCAGAAGCCAAAGGAGGGTGCGGGCAGATGGTCACGTCAGTCGAATGTTTGAACTGCGGAACACCGCATGGGGTCGATGTGCTTCTCGATAGTTGCGCAATCTCATCAACAGAGGCCTCGGTATTACACTTTTCGTGCCCTAAATGCTCGGCGGAATGTCCAATTGCAGTGCAGGAAGACCGGGTTGCTTGGGCTCGCGAGCTGCCCATCGAATCATGGCTTCCTGTTCCGGGCCTGGAAGTGCGCGCGTTCTCTGGCTTTGTTCACGTCTGGTACGCAGGCCGACACTGGGCTATTGCAGACCGTCATATGATCGACACGCATTAGGTCTGCTTCTGACCCGAAGTGGACTTGGGCGCGTCGGTTTGAGCGGCTTACCTTGTCAGGATTTCTACACGTTTGGATGGGTTCTGAGGAGCTTGGTCAATGAAGTGTCTCGCGTTTCTATTGCTCGCGTTCGTTTCCTTTGCTGCTGCGGGTAGGCCTTCCAACTTCTTTGCGGGCGATCTCAAACCCGCGGCGAGCGAATACGCGCGTGCTGCTGGCCTTGCACCGTTAAGGTCGACAACAGGCTTTGAGCTCCGCGTCTGGACCCGCGACTACATGTCCGGCAGGGTCGCTGGATTTATTGTGTCTAACGGCAAGCAACGCTCATTCGCAAGCGAATCAACTCATCATCAAGGAACCTTGGTCGTCAAAACGGCCGGTTTAGAAGTCGAGAAACCGGTGTTCGATCTGGCCGGCCTGAAGAAGCTCATTGAGGTGTTKAAGGCTTACAACGGAAAAGCTGCGTCGTGCGGTGTTATGGATGGCGAATCGGACCTGGTGGACGCGGTTGTGCAAGGTCAGGTTGTTACCGTCGAAGTCGACAACCCAAGACTGTGTTCCGACAAGGCGTCCAGGACGGTGGCTGCAGTTCTCGATGCGCTTCGGCACTGARATGAGCAAACGCTCAGGCTGCTTTTGCCACCCATCGTCAAAGGCCGAGTTTCAAGAGGATCTGATCGTGGTTGGAAGAGAATCGCCCGATTTCATCGCTGAAATTTAACTTCTTCCTACCGAAGCAGGGGGGCGCAAGATCGCGTTGCCCCGTGGCGAGTGGCGCACCGTGCTGGGTATAGATGGTGAACACTGGTCTGCGATACTTAGGTTCGAGGAGGCGCCAGCTCCTGGGGCGACCTTCGAAGCGAACGTATGGCTACTAATGGGCGACATAGCGCTTCCAATGTTCGAAGCGGGCAAGATGTTCGAGGTTTGGGAGGGCGGCACGAAGGCATGGGGGCGCGTGAAACGAGTGACGGCGCGCTCCGCTTAGAATTCGCTTGCACAAAGATGTCCGCTATCGACCCAAAGCGGCCTTAGTGCAGGCCGGGCATAGGATCAGTCAGGGGGTTCCCGTGTACGTAAATCGAGTCTCTGTCACAAGTACGAAGCCGGACAAATGCAGCAGGGAATCCGGCGTGGATCTGCTTGTAACGATGCTCGCGGCATACCGTATGAATGGACAGATCTGTGGACGCGAATGGCCGATCGTAGCTGAAGGAGAAATCGTTTCGGCGATCGTGCTTTCTCCCGAAGAGCGGTCGTTCGATGCCCGCTTCAATGGCAAGTATGTCACCGCGGCGATGGCGCACTGCGAAGCTGAAGGACTGCTCATTACATTGGAAGTGCTTGGTGAGGATGCCGAATCCTTACCCTCATGTCAGTGCCATCGCCCGAGCGCCTATGTGC
>NZ_JBFUIT010000074.1:0-14904 GCF_056401735.1 Luteibacter sp. P4_D7_3 | reverse complement strand
CTGATGGACCGCAGCCTCGGCTGGGTCTTCCGTCCGTTCAATCGCGTTTTCGAGCGTGCCTCGAACTCGTACGTCGGCGGCGTGAAGAAGATCCTGCGTTTCGCGGTGGTGATGCTGGTGCTGTATGCCGGCCTGGTTGGCCTGGGTGTGCTCGGCTTCGCGAAGACCCCGACCGGTTTCGTCCCGCCGCAGGACAAGCAGTACCTGGTCGCGTTCGCGCAGCTACCGGATGCCGCCTCGCTCGACCGCACCGAAAGCGTGATCCGCGAAATGGGCGACATCGCACTGAAAGACCCGGGCGCTGCGAACGCCGTGCAGTTCCCGGGACTGTCGATCAACGGTTTCACTAACAGCACCAACTCGGGCATCGTCTTCGTGACGCTGAAGCCATTCGAGGAGCGCCGCGACAAGGATCTCTCCGCGGACGCCATCGTTGCACGCCTCAACGCGAAGTTCGCTTCGATCCAGGGTGCGTACATCGCGATCTTCCCGCCGCCGCCGGTAAACGGCCTCGGCACGATCGGTGGTTTCCGCATCCAGCTCGAGGATCGTGGTGACCTCGGCTTCGACGAGTTGTACAAGCAGACCCAAGGCATCATCGGGGCCAGCCAGAAAACGCCGGAGCTCGCTCATCTGTTCAGCAGCTTCCAGGTGAACGTGCCGCAGTTCGACGCGGACATCGATCGTGAGAAGGCCAAGTCCGAAGGTATCGATCTGGGCGACGTGTTCCAGACCATGCAGGCGTACCTGGGCTCGCTCTACGTCAACGACTTCAACCGCTTCGGTCGCACCTACCAGGTGAACGTGTCGGCAGAGCCGTCGTTCCGTCACGAACCATCCGATGTGATCGGCCTCAAGACCCGCAATGCCGCCGGTGACCTCGTGCCGCTCGGCTCGTTCCTGACGATGCGCCAGACCAACGGGCCGGATCGCGTGCAGCACTACAACGGCTACCCGACCGCCGAGATCAACGGCGGCGCGGCACCGGGATACAGCACGGGACAGGCGCAGGAAGCGATGGAGAAGCTGGTCAACACGAGCCTGCCTAACGGCATGAGCTACGAGTGGACCGAGTTGACGTATCAGCAGATCCTTGCCGGCAACACCGCGGTACTGGTGTTCCCGCTGTCGGTACTGCTCGTCTTCCTGGTGCTGGCGTCGTTGTACGAGAGCCTGAGCTTGCCACTGGCGGTCATCCTGATCGTACCGATGGTGCTGTTGTCCGCGATCGCCGGCGTGATCGTCACGGGCGGCGACAACAACATCTTCACGCAGATCGGCCTGATCGTGCTGGTGGGCCTGGCCTGCAAGAACGCCATCCTCATCGTCGAGTTCGCTCGCGAAGCCGAGATCGAAGGCATGAACCGTGTAGATGCCGTGCTCGAAGCGGCCCGCCTGCGACTGCGTCCGATCCTGATGACCTCGTTCGCCTTCATCATGGGTGTGGTGCCGCTGGTGACCTCGCACGGTGCCGGTGCGGAGATGCGTCATGCGATGGGCGTGGCGGTATTCGCCGGCATGCTCGGTGTCACCTTCTTCGGCCTGATCTTCACCCCGCTGTTCTATGTGCTGATCCGCGGCTGGAACGAACGCTCGGCAGCGAACCGTGCTGCACGCCGTGAGCGTCGTCTCCTTGAACACGCGGCTCGGGAGTCGTGATCATGAAAACCATTCTCCGTAGTACGGCCCTGTTCGCGGCCCTCGTCCTCGCCGGTTGCGCGAGCGTGGGCCCCGATTACCACGCCCCGAAAGAAGCGCCGGTCACACTGCAAGGTGTGGACCCGGCGCAGCAGACCAGCGCGGCCTTCCAGGCACAGTGGTGGAAGCAATTCGGTGACCCGACGCTCGACAACCTGATCGTCCGGGCTGCCCAGGCCAGCCCGGACCTGAGGATCGCGGTAGCCCGCCTGAAACAGGCGCGCGCCGCCCTCGGTACCGCTAAGTCGCAGCAGATTCCGGATATCGAGACCGGCGTGGACTATTCACGTGCTCGTGAACAACAACCGGGCTTCACCGACCAGCGCCAGACGATCACCTCGTATCAGGCCGGTTTCGATGCGTCGTGGGAGCTCGACCTGTTCGGCGGCATCCGCCGTTCGGTCGAAGCCGCGCGTGCCGATGCCGGTGCCGGTGAGGCCTCCCTGCAGGACGCGCAGGTCACGCTGTTCGCCGAAGTCGCACGTAACTATTTCGACCTGCGCGGCACCCAGCTGCGCATCGATGTGGCCAAGCGCGACATCACCAACCAGCAGGACTCGCTGAAGGTGATCAATGCGCGTGTGGAGGTCGGGACGGGTGCCGAGCAGGACCTCGCTTCGGCCAAGGCGCGCCTGGCTTCCGTCGAAGCGCAGCTACCCGTGCTCGAAACGCAGGCCCAGGCCGACCAGTTCCGCATCGCGGTGCTGCTCGGCGCGCGCCCGGGTGAGCTCGACATCGATCTCTCGCCGGCCACGTTCAAGCCGATCGACGTCAGCCTCGCCATTGGCGGTGCCGATGAAGTGCTGCAGCGTCGCCCGGATATCCGCATCGCCGAGCGCGAGCTCGCCGCCGCGAACGCCCGTATCGGCGTGGCCAAGGCGGATTACTTTCCGCATATCACGCTGGGCGGATTCGTCGGCTTCCTTGCCGGCCGCAGCAATGACTTCGGCGGTGCGGATTCGCGCGCATGGCAGCTTGCGCCCAGCATCTCCTGGTCGGGCCTCAATGTGCAGCGCGTGGCCTCTGGCGTGAGAGGTGCGCGTGCACGGGCCGAAGAGGCGCAGGCCAACTACGACCGCACGGTGCTTACCGCCCTGGAGGACGTCGACAATTCACTGGTCGGCTTCAACCAGCAGCGTATCCGCGTCGAAAAGCTGGTCGTGCAGGCCAAGGAAAGCCGCCGTGCCGCGGAGCTTGCCAAGCTTCGCTATGACGCGGGCCGTACGGATTACCTGGAGCTGCTTGACGCCGAGCGTACGCAGCTCTCGGCGGAAGATCAGCTGGCGGAAGCCGAAGCCGGCATCAACACCCGCGCCGTGTCGCTGTACAAGGCGCTCGGTGGCGGCTGGCAGGCCTGCGGCAACAACGCGTGTAGCGAGGTTGCGAAAGCCCCATGAGCGCCGCGAAGGTTCATCGCCTGCCCGTGCAGACGAAGCGATCGAACCCGACCGCCGCGGAACCGCCGCTCACCCAGCGCATCGCGCTGGTGAGCGGCGCCAATCGCGGTATCGGACTTGAGGTTTCGAAGCAGCTTGCATCGCTCGGCGTTACCGTCTTCATGGGCATGCGCCAGCCGGGCAAGGGCGAAAAGGCCCTGAAGTCGGTGCGAGACATGGGCGGTGAAGCGTACGCGATCAAGCTCGACGTGACACGTGCAGCCGATATCGAGGCGGCCGTCGCCAACATCGATGGCCGTTTCGGGCGACTGGATATTCTCGTCAACAATGCGGGTGGTTACTTCGACCACGATGCCCGCGTGTCGAAACCTGATCTTGAACTCATTCGCGGCGCACTCGAAACTAACCTGCTCGGAGCGTGGTGCCTCACCGCCGCAGCGGTACCGCTGATGCGGCGTCATGGGTATGGACGCGTGGTCAACGTTTCGAGCGAGTGCGCCGTGAGCAACATGTGTGGCGAAACGGCTCCCGCCTATCGCATTTCCAAGGCAGCGCTCAATGCCTATACACAAGTGGCGGCGCGCGAGCTTGAGGGCAGTGGCATTCTCGTGAACGCGGTGTGTCCGGGCTGGACGGCCACCTCGCTCGGAGGTAGCGGCGGACGCCCCGTCGCCGACAGTGCCGAAGGGATCGTCTGGGCCGCACTCCTTTCGGAGCGCGAAGCCGCGAACGGCGGGTTCTTCCGGGATCACGCCAGGCTTGCCTGGTAGAAGGTTGGTTGGAGTCCTCAATTCTTGGGGTCTCCCGCCGTTACTGTTGTCCCGCCGCCAGCCGGTGGGCCTTGTCGTAAAGCGACTGCGCCTTTTCCCGGTCGCCTTTCTTCTGGTACGCCTCGGCCAGGCTATCCCACGCGTTCGACGACTGCGCGAACAGGTGCGTGTTGAGGATGAATACGCGAATGCATGCGTCGACACCGAGGTTCTCGCATATCGTATAACCACTCGCATTGACGGCCCGCTCGAGGTCCTTCCCCTTGAGCGCGGACTGCATGCCAAGGGATCGTTCCATGGCGGCCATGGTGCTGTCGGTGGATGGCCCTGTTGCGAAAGCGATGAGGCGCTCCTGCAGTGCTTCCGCTGGGAAATCGTCGGGCGCAACGGCGGCCATCGCGCTGTCCACCAGTACGCGTGACCAGACGTTTTTAGCGCTCCCGCTGGTGACGTAGATGACAGTGTACCTGTCGCCGCCGAGGTCACCTCTGAAGAGGAGGCGCACCCTGACCTTGGTGCCCCCGTCGTGCCCGACGTTCCAATAGAGGTCGCTGTTACCGTATTCCCAGCCCGTGGCGAAATCGCCGGTTCGGCCGTTCGGCAGCGTCGACTTCTGCCACAGCTTGCCGAGCGTCACCTTGTCGACCAGCTCGCCGCGTGCCATGCCACCGAGGAAGACGCGCAGGTCGTCCACCGTCGAGAACAGCGATGCGTGCCCGTATCCATACTGGGGCCACACGACCGGTGGATCCCGTTGCAGTTTCCCGTTCTTCCCGATGTATTCCGTGACGGCCCGGTCAGCGGGCACGGCGGATGCACCGAGAAACGTTCCACGCAGCCCAAGCCGACGCACGATGCGTTCGGCCACGATCTGTGGATAGGGCTTGCCGTAGTGTGCCTCCAGCAGCGCTGCAAGGACCACGTAGTTGGCCTGCGTGTAACGCGTCTGGGTTCCCGGGGGGAACTGCAGCGGCTTGTCTGCCAGAGCGGCGAACATCGCTTTCACCGTCGGTGGATACGGCCCGGACGGATGCTCCTTGTCGAAATAATCCGGAATGCCCGAGGTGTGATCGAGGAAGTTACGGACGGTGATCGCCTTCCAGCTGGCGGGGAGATCCGGAACGTATCGACTGGCCGGCTGGTCGACCTCCACGTCACCTTGTTCGATCAGCTGCATCACCAGGGTGTTGGTGAACAGCTTGGCCACGGAGTACATCTCGAAGACGCTATCCACGCTTGCGCTGCCACTCGCCCCGCGGAACAGCACCTCGTCGTTGTGGGTGACAATGACCGCCTGCCCGGCAATACCATAACGCTGCTCATTGATCTTCAGCTGTTCCGCCATGCGTGCCGCGGGCGTGTCGGTCGAGGTGGCATGCGCCACCGGAAACAGAAGAAGTGCTGCCAACAACGTGAGGCCCGAGCGATGCCGTTGTGCCATTGATCACCTGCAAAAGCGAAGTGCGTGCCCTTTCCTTACGCGGCACGAAGCGTATCCGCGAAGCTTAGGAAGGTACGGGCGTTCTTCGCAAGCCTTGAGGCCACCGGTTCACCGCAGCGCCACGTCCGCGCTGCCGTGAGAACCGCGTCAGTCGGCGATGATGGCTTCGGTGAAGAATCCGGGGCTACCGAAGTTACCCGACTTCAACACGAGGCGCAGGTTCGCGTGCCGTCGCCCGAGCGCGTGCAGCATCGGCACACCCGGCGCAAGCTCGCGGCCGATAAGGAAGGCTTCGATGCCGAGCCGGTCGACGACCGCGCCCGAGGTCTCACCGCCCGCGACGATCAGCCGCGAGAGCCCTTCGTCCGCCAGTTGGGAGGCGATCTCGGCGATCGCTCCCTCAAGCAGGGCCGACACACACTGTGCGCCGTGCGAGGCCTGGAGGGCGGCGACACGATCGGGTGAGGCACTGGTCGCGACGATGGCCGGGCCCTCGGCGAGATGCCGACGGGCCCAGTCGACCGCGGCTTTCACGCTCGCAGTGCCCGCAATCAACTCTTCGGCGCCAAGACGTAGCACCGGCCACTYGTGTTCGGCGATGTCCAGTTGCTCGAGGGTGGCCGCCGAGCAGCTACCAGCGAGCACCAGCGATCCTCGCAAGTCGTCGGGGGCGCGCATCATGCCGACATCACCAAGGTGCTCCCGGTCGACGACGATGGCTCGCGCCAAACCAAGACCCATGCCTGACGCGCCTGTCGACACATGGTCGTCCAACGCCACACGCCCCAACACCTCGAGGTCACTGTCCGTCACGGCATCGGCGATCACGCTACCGCAGCCGCTTAGTCGCAGCCGTGACAGCTCGGTCCGCACGGCGTCGTCACCGGCGCGGATCACCGCCAGCGAGAGCAGGCCTACCGGCAGACGGCTCTGGGCAGTCATCAGGCGGAGCAGGCTGGAGTCCCGCATGGGCGTGATCGGATGGTCCTTGAGGGGACTCTCATCGAGGCGGTCGCTGCCCACGAACAAATGCCCCTGGTAGACCGTGCGTCGATTGCGCGGAAAGGCCGGGCAAACGATGGGCATGGCACGATGTGGCATAGCCAGGGCTTCGGTCACCGGTCCGATGTTGCCCTCAGCCGTCGAATCGAACGTCGAGCAGATCTTGAACAACACGTGTGCCGCGCCGTGCGACCTCAACCACGCGTCCGCGGCGAGCGACTGTCGCACGGCGACGTCGGCGGGAACCGAACGGCTTTTCAGCGCAACGACAACGGCGTCCACGTCGGGCAGCACCATGCCCTCGGGCGGTACACCGATCGTCTGCACCACTCGCAGGCCATTGCCCGCCAGCGTGCTGGCCAGGTCCGAGGCGCCGGTGTAGTCATCGGCAATGGCGCCGAGATAGAGACTCATGCTGCCACCTTTGCGCCGTTCGTCCAGGGTGCCAGCCAGCCGAGGCCATCCTCGGTACGTCCGCGTGGACGGTACTCACAGCCGATATGCCCGATGTACCCGAGCCGGTCGAGTTCGGCGAACAGGAACGCATAGTTCAGCTCCTCGCCGTCGGGCTCGTGGCGCGACGGTACGCTCGCGACCTGGATGTGACTAAGTACAGGCATCGCACGGCGCAGGCGCGTGGTCACGTCCCCATGAATGATCTGCGCGTGATACAGGTCGAGCTGAAGCTTCAGGTTCGGCAGGCGCAGTTCTTCGATAAGCGCGAGAGCGGCGTCGACGTCGCTCATGAAGTAGCCGGGCATGTCACGACGGTTGACCGGCTCCAGCAGTACGTCGATCCCAAGCCCCATCGCGCGCTCAGCGCACCATCGGATCGATTCACGGTAGGCGCGCCAATGGTGGTCATCGTTCGGGGCAATGCCTGCCATCAGGTGTACACGCGGCACGCGTAGCGCCCGGATGTAAGGCGTGGCGCGTTCGAAGGCTGCGCGCACGTCGGCGGCGCGCGCGGGGATGGCTGCCATCCCGCGTTCTCCGGCCGCCCAGTCGCCGGCGGGAAGATTCATCAGCACCACGGCCAGGCCGTTACGTTCTACGCGGTCGACCACCTGCTCCACCGGGTGGTCATAGGGAAACAGGAACTCGACCGCACCGAAACCTGCCGCCGCCGCCGCATCGAAGCGGTCGAGGAAGTCGTGCTCGTTGAACATCATCGTGAGGTTGGCAGCAAAGCGCGGCATGGCAATTCCCTTAGCGGCGGTCGATGGATGTGGCGGGTTCGCCCGGCAGGTCGATGCCTGCGATGCGCGCGTACAGGCGGGCCACCGAGGCATCGTCGTCGCGCCCCATTCCCGCCGCGGATGTCATCACGAAGAGTTGCAGCGCGGCGCTGGCGAGCGGTACGGGGAAGACGCTGGTCCGGCCCATGTCGAGGACGATCCCGAGGTCCTTCACGAAGATGTCGACGGCGCTTCGCGGCGAGTAGTCACCGTCGATCATGTGCGGGACGCGGTTCTCGAACATCCACGAGTTACCTGCCGAGGCCGTGATCACTTCGTACACCTGCTGGAGATCGAGGCCTTCGTTGGCAGCGAAGGCGATAGCCTCCGCGGCTGCCGCAATGTGCACGCCCGCCAGTAGCTGGTTGACCATCTTGAACGCTGCGCCCTGCCCCGCGACATGGCCGAGCCGGTAGACCTTGCCGGCGATCGCGTCGAGTACGCACTCTGCACGGTCGAAGGCAGCGACGCTTCCGGATGCCATGACCGTCAGGCTGCCATCGGCCGCGCGCCCTGCTCCTCCGCTGATGGGTGCATCGAGGTAATGGCGGCCACTGGCTTCGACCTGCCGCGCCAGGTCGCGCGCCCTGCCCGGTGCCATCGTGGCACATGAAACGAACACGCCATCGGGCGCCATGCGCGTCGCGATGCCGTCGGTGCCGTCGGTGCCGAAGAGGAGTGCCTCGGTCTGGTCGGCGTTGACGACCACGCTGACAACGACGTCAGCGAGCTCGGCGGCGGCTGTCGCCGATGTGGCGACGTGTCCGCCGAGCGAGGCAAAGGCATTACGCCGATCCTCGCCGGGATCGAAGCCCGTGACGTGCGCGCCGGCACGCAGCAGACTCGTAGCGACACCGAGCCCCATGGAGCCAAGTCCCGCAACGACCACGCTCAGGCCAGCCCATCGGTCCGCCGTGTGGGGACTCGTCGAACTAACGCCGGGGATCGTGTCCGATCCGCTCATCGACATACGGTTCTCCAGAAGATTGTTGGACTGATTGCGCTACCATCACGTTACCCACAGGAGCCGGTGCCATGAGCGAGTCACGCCTGCGTGAGCAGATCTGCCTCTTCGCCCGATCGATGTTCGAACGCGGCCTTACCCATGGGTCGTCCGGCAACATCAGTGCCGTCCTTGACGATGGCGGGCTGCTGATGACGCCTACCGATGCATCGCTGGGATTCCTCGACCCTGCGCGCCTCTCGCGTTTCGATGCGCAAGGCCGCTTCGTCGATGGCGACAAGCCCACCAAGGAAGCGCCGCTACACAAGGCGCTGTACGAATCGCGTACAGGCTCGGGCGCCGTGGTCCATCTGCACTCCACGCACGCCGTGGCGCTGTCCATGCTTCCCGGCCTCGATCCATCGTCCGTGTTGCCACCGCTGACGCCGTACTACGTGATGCGCGTCGGCGATACGGCTCTCATTCCTTACCATCGCCCGGGCGATCCCGCCGTGGCCGACGCCATCCGCGGCCTGGCCGGGCGCTACGCTTCCGTCCTGCTGGCCAACCACGGGCCCGTCGTCGCGGGCACCTCGCTCGCGGCGGCCGTGAACGCGATGGAGGAACTGGAGGAAACCGCGAAGCTGCACATGCTCCTTCGCGGCCTCGATCCGCGCATCCTCTCGCCTTCCCAGGTCGATGATCTCTCCCGTGCGTTCGGCACGACCGGCGCAGTGTCGCCGCATGACGATCACTCCCACTGACTCATGCCGCTCGTTCCAGCTGGCCGCGCAGCAGCTCCGCGACGCGCTCCATGCCAAGGCGCGGACTGGTCAGCACCGGCACATCGAAGCGGACACCCGGCTTGTCGACGACGCGCCCCATCGATACTTGCGCGAGCACGATGAGATCGACATCGGCAGCCAGTTCACGCAACGCCCGTTCGACGATCATGTCGTGCTCATCGGCACGACCCGCAAGCAGGGCATCGAACGCGCCCTCGCACAGGGCTCGCGTGACACGTACGGATTTGCCCGCTTCATGCGCCACGCGCTCGATGAGCCGCGCCGTGGGGTCGAGCGTGGTCTGCACCGTCGCCGCGACGCCGATGCGCGTGGCGCTGGCGACCGCACGCTCAGCCATTGCCTGATCCACCTTCAGTATCGGCACCGAGAGCAGCGGGCGCACCGTGTCCGCCGCTTCACCCACGGACGAGCACGCATTGAGGATAAGGGTCGCACCCATTTCCTGCCCGATCATCATGTACTGGGCAAGGCGGCGGGTTACCGCCGGGGTAACGTGGCCGGCCGCCATCGTGTCCTTGAGCAGGCTGTCGTCGACGAGATTGACGATACGCACACCGGGCAACAACTCCGGCCCGAGCGAACTCAATGGCTGAACGGTGACGGGTCCGGTATGGACGATTACGAGCGTGGTCTGAGTAGGCATGGTTTCATCCTCCGTCGGATTCAGGGCTTCACGTAACGGCGCCAGTTGTGCGCCTCCTGGAAACCCAGCACGTCACGTGTCTTGCGGTTGGAGAGCAGCGTCTCGTACTCGCCGAGTTCGCCCTTGACCGGCACGTTCGGAAAATAGCGGCGGAGCAGTTCGGCGGTCGGAAGATCGGACGAGGCGTCGTTGTTGGCGGCGTTGAAGATCTGGAAGCCGAGGCCGTCCTTCTGGATGCCGAGGTCCACGATCTGGCCGAGGTCGCGGGCGTCGATGTAACTCCAGGCGATGCGCTTGCGGAAATCGGGCTTGGCGAAGAAGCCGGGGAAACCTGCGTACTCATGCGGTTCGATGACGTTGCCGATGCGAATCGCATAGATATCCATCCCCGTGCGGCCGGCGAAAGCCTGCGCGGTCTTCTCGTTGCAGATCTTGGAAAGGGCATAGCTGTCGCGCGGATCGACCGGGTAGTCCTCATCGAGCGGAAAATATTCCGGATCGCGCGGCGTGTGATTGAACACCAGGCCATACGTCGTCTCGCTGGAGGCGATGATCACCTTGCGAATGCCCAGCTTCGCGGCGGCTTCGATCACGTTGTAGGTACCCATCACGTTGATGCGGTAAACCTCGTTGTCCGGCACGATCATGATGCGTGGGATTGCAGCGAAGTGAACGACAGCATCGATGGGCTCGGGTGCCAGGTTCGGGTCGAATTCGTGCAGACCCGTGTAGCTCGACAGGGCATTGAACACCTGGCCCGAGTCCGTGATGTCCGTAATGAGGGTGCGGACTGCCGGGTTATCGAGCGGCTTCGTGTCGAGGTTGAGTACGCGATAGCCCTGGTCGACCAGGTACTGCACGACATGGCGCCCGGCCTTGCCGCTACCGCCGGTGAAGATGACGCGTTTCATGGAAACTCCTTGGGGGATGGGTCAGAACTTGTACTGGTCGATGTTCTCGGCGGTGAAGATCAGCGGCTCACTGAAGATGATCACCTTGTCTTTGACGGTGTAGTCGCCAAGGCCGGGAACGGAGAATGTGTCGTTGGGCTTAAGCGCATTGTTGGCGGCGAGGCGGGCGACATGCATCACCAACTGGCCCTCCTTCACCTCGTCCCACAACGGGCTGGCCTTGATGATGCCGGCCTTCACGTACTGCCGGATCGCGTCGGGATTGCTGCATCCGGTAACGAAAACCTTGCCGGTGCGGCCGAGCTTTTGCACCGCCGCTGCCGCCCCGACCTCGGAAGCCCCGTCGGGCGCGATGATGGCCGCGACATTCGGATGCGCCTGCAGGATATTCAGCCCCGCGGTCAGCGACTTCGACGGATCGGATTGACCGTATTCGGTCGTAACTATCTTCATCTTCGGATAGGCGGTCTTCATGTACGCGGTCAGCGCATTGATCCACTCGTTCTGGATCGTGGCGTCCTTGGTCGACGATAGAATCGCCACTTCCGAATCGGCGGGAATGTATTTGGCGACCGAGTCGACCAGCGCCTTGCCGAACGCCGGGTACTCGGTATTCTGGATGAAGAAGTCACGTGCGTCGGGCGACACGTCACTGTCGTAGGAGACCACCTTGATGCCCTGCTTCATCGCACGCTTCAGTGCCGGTGCAAGCTGGGTCGGGTTGTTCGACGTGGTGGTGATGACATCGAACTTGCGGGCGATGAGACTGTTGAAGACGTCGACCTGGCCCTGCGCCGACGCGGTGACCGGGCCGGTGTAGAGAAAGTCGATGTTCAGCGTTTTTGCCGCCGCCTCGGCGCCCTGCTGGTTGGCCTTGAAGACGGACAGGCCAACCAGTTTCGGCACCATGGCCACCTTGATCCGTTTCGACGTATCGACGGTCTGGGCGGAGACAGCAGAGGCGATGGCCAGGGTAGCGGCGGCGGCCAGCACGAGCATGCGACGGGCGGTGATCATGACTCCCTCCTGTGGATGGATAGCGACGCTCAGGGCGCGTCGTGACGAGTGGCGTCGGGTCCCGCGATGGCGGGTCGGCGGATGAGTGCGAGCAGGCGCTTGCCGAAGCCGCCGACCCGCGTGCTGAAGATGTTGCGGATGGCGATCGAGCCGATCAGGATCGCGCCGGTCAGCATGGAGGTCACCATGTCCGAGAATCCGGCGATGAGCATGCCCTGACGAAGCAGGCCGAGCAGGAGTACGGCGACGATGACACCGCCCATGCGGCCTTCGCCGCCGAAGATGCTGACACCACCAAGCACGACCATCGCAATAGTGGTGAGCAGAAGCACGTCGCCCATGTCGGCGCGCGCCGCGCTGTAATAGGCCGACAACACGAGACCGGCGAGCGCCGCCATCATGCCGCTGATGACATACGCCGCCGCCAGCACATGCGGCACGCGGATGCCGGAATAGCGTGCGGCCTCACTGTTGTAACCGACGGTGACGAGCTTGCGACCGAACGCGCTGCGGGTGACCAGCAACCAGAACAGCACGGCCAGCGGAATGAAGATAAGTAGTTGGTACGGGAACTGGAAACTGCCCCACGCCATGGCGCCCGAACCCATGTTGTTGAAAGCATCGGGGAACCCCGACGGCGGCGAGTCGCCAGCGACGGCCACCGCTGCGCTCGTATAGATGAAGCTCGTCGCCAGCGTCGCTATCAGCGGTTCGATACGCAGAAGCACGATGACGGCCGCATTGATGCCGCCGAGCAAGCCGCCCATGGCCAGACCGAGCAGGCTCGCCACCCAGATGTTCAGCCCCATCGTCGCCCAAAGCTGCGCCGCGACAACGGCGGCGAGACTCGCGGTAGCACCGACCGACAGATCGATGCCTCCGGTGAAGATCACCAGTGACAGACCGAGCGCAACGATACCGAACGGCAGGAAGTTGCTGGTCATGGCAAGGAAGCCGGACAGGTTGTCGAAGAACCCCGGCACGCCCAGACCGAAACTCGTCGTCACGATGATCAGCAGGACCAGCAGCGAGAGCTCCCAGCCGCCCATGGAAAAGAGCCGACGTCGCCTCTTTGCCATCGTCGGGTCGTCACCCGGGGTTGCACCGACGGTGGGCGAGACGCTCATGCGCGCGCTCCTCGACGACCAAAACCGGCCTGGACGGCAGCGAGAATCATCAGGCCCTCACCCGCCGAGTACCAGATCGGCGGCACATGCAGGAAGACCAGGGCTGTCAGTACCACGGAAAGAAAAAGGCTGCCGAGCACCGTGCCGATGAGATTGCCGCGGCCACCGGCGATGGCTGTGCCGCCGATCAGCGATACGGCGATGGATTGCAACTCGATGTGATCACCCGTGCCCGCGGTGACCGTAGCCGAGCCCGTGTAGCAGAGGAACATCAGCCCGGCGAACGCCGCGAGCGTCCCGGACAGCGCGTAAACGCGAATGCGCACCCAGGTGACGGGCAGACCGGCCGCATACGCGGCGGAAGCGTTGTTACCGATGGCCAGCACCGCGCGTCCGAATCCCGTGTGGCGCAGCACGTACCAGCACAAGGTCAGGATCACGAGAAGTACGACCACGGGCGTGGGGATGGGAACGACGTCCAGCAGACGGCCGTTACCAAACGCCGCGAACGTCGGGGATACCGCGTCGACCTGCGTGCCGTCGGAGTAGATGAAGGTCAGTCCGCTGTAGAGGCTATACGTACCCAGGGTCACGACGATTGGGGGAATGTCCATCGTCGCCACGAGAACGCCATTGATCGTCCCCAGGACCAGCCCGATGCATAGCGCCAGCGGCAACGCCGCGGCGAGGGACAAGCCATGCGTCTGCGCCAGCAATCCGCAGACCATGGCCGCCAGACCGAGGATCGGTGCCACCGACAGGTCGATGCCGCGCATCGCGATCACCAGCGTCTGACCCAGCGCCACCAGCGAAAGCACCACCGAGTTGAGCAGCATGAAGCGCAGGTTCTGCGCACCGACAAAGTCATGGTTGAGCAGACCGACGGTTATCGTCAGGCCGACCGTCACGGCGACCAGGGTCAACTCGCGCGTCATCGTGAAACGCGGGGCGATGGCGCGGCGGCGCGAAGGCATGGCGACAGCACTCATGGCGCCCCCTCCGCATGTGCGCTACCCAGGTACGACGCGCTGACTGCGGCGGGGTTGATCTGGTCGCCGGTCAGTTCCGCGACAAGCTCACCTTCGTAGAGGGAAAGCACGCGGTCGCACAGACGCACCAGCTCTTCCGTCTCCGAGGAGATCACCAACACGGCCATGCCGTCACGCGCCATGGCTTCGATCAGTTCGTAAATTTCTTCCTTGGACCCGACGTCGACGCCCCGCGTCGGCTCATCGAGAATGGCGACCTTCGGCCCGGTAGCGATCCATTTGCTGAAGACGACCTTCTGCTGGTTGCCGCCGGACAGCTCGCGCAGCGGTTGGTCGAGCCCGGCGCAGCGCACGCGGAAGTCGCGCACCGCTGTCGCACCCAGGCGTGTCTCGTCCGCGTCGCTGAGCAGGCCGGCGGACTGGCGCACACGTTCGAGCAGGCCGGAGGTGACGTTCTGGGCGATCGTCATCGATAGCACCGCACCGTGGCGTGCGCGATCCTCCGGCACGTACACCAGTCCTTTGCGAATCAGGTCGTGGCAGGGTTTGCTGGTGACTGTCTCCCCCGCGAGGCGGACGCTGCCGGCCGTTGGCCGCCGGACGCCGAAGATCGTTTCCGCGATTTCCGTGCGGCCCGCGCCGACCAGGCCGGCTAATCCGAGGATTTCTCCGCGGCGCAGCTGAAAGCCGATGCGACGGAAGCTGGGCTCGCTGGCCAGGCCGTCCACCTCCAGCACGGTCTGTTCGGTGACGTAGCTGGATTCTCGCCGCGGTATGTCGCGCAGGGTGCGCCCCACCATCGTCGAAAGCAGGCGGGCCCGATCGAAGCTGCCGCGCTCCGCGCTGTCGACCAGTCGCCCGTCGCGCAGGACGGCGATGTCATCGCTGATCTCGAGCACTTCCTCGGTGCGATGACTGATAA
>NZ_JBFUIT010000073.1:0-14938 GCF_056401735.1 Luteibacter sp. P4_D7_3 | reverse complement strand
CGCGAGCACCCGTTCGCCGATGAATCGGCTCCTACAGTGGTGCTGCGCCCTTCTGCACGGCACATTGCGCATCGGCCGACATACTTGCTAGCCTAATAGTTCACCAGCGAACTATTTGCCAGCGAAATGTCCAGCCTCAAACCTTGCGTGGATGCCCTCTATGAGGGTGTGGATCGCGTCGCACAAAGCATCCCCGGCCTGCCGAAGTCGGAAGTCCTCCTCGTCCGGCTGCTCATGCTCACGGCGGGAGCCCTGTTGCGCGAGTTCGAAAACAAGCTCAAGCCGTATGGCATGAACGACAGCGACTTCCGCACGCTGATGATGCTTTACAGCAGCGAAGACGGCAGTGCGACACCGGGCGAACTCTGCGCGCTGGCCGAGCAGAAGCCGACCAACATGACCCGGATCGCCAACGCGCTCGCCAAGAAGGCCCTGATCTCGCGGTCGCATGCCACCCATGACCGTCGTCAGGTGCTGCTCCGGATCACCCCGGCAGGCCGTCGTTTCGTCAACAAGATGCTCCCACCGATGTTCCCTCCTCTCATGGAGAACTTCGCCTGTTTCAGTTCCACCGAGCGCAAGACCTTCGAGAAACTCCTGAAGAAGCTCGCCTTGCATATCGACCCGAAGGTCGACACGGACGACACGCCATGACACCTGCCCTGCTCCGTCCCGCGCTACTCGCCGCCGCGGTCACCACCTTGCTCGCCGCCTGCCACATCCCCGCGAAGATCGACCGGCCTGCCCTGCGCGATGACGTGCCGCTTGCCGGACTCGTTACGGACCAGCGCCCGGGCTGGCCGGCCGCCGAATGGTGGCGCGCCTATGGCGACCCGCAGCTCGACACCCTGATGGACATGGCGTTGCGCGGCGCTCCCGATCTCGCCCAGGCGAAGACGCGCGTCGACTCGGCGCAGCAGAACATCCGCGTCGCCGCGGCGCAGGCCGGTCTTCGCGTCGACGGCAGCGCGCAGGTAGCCCGTCAGCGGATGAGCGAGCATGGGTTGATCCCCGCCCAGTTCCTTGGTTTCACCTGGTACAACCAGGCCGACATCGGCGTGCAGGTCAGCTACGACTTCGACTGGTGGGGCAAGAAGCGCTTCACGCTTGAATCCGCGATCGATAGCGCACGCGCCGCAGAAGCGGAGCGTTCAGCCTCCTCGCTCGCCATCCAGGCAGTGGTCGCCGACACCTACTTTGGCTGGCTTGCCGATATGTCGCGCGTGGCCATTGCCGACCGCCTTGTCGCCGTGCGCGAGCGTGCGCTGCGAATCGCCGAGTTGCGCGTGAAGCAGGGCGTGGACGTTCCTGACACCGCCCAGCAGGCTCGCGCCGAACTGGCCAGCGCTCGCCAGCAGCGTGTCGCCTTGCAGGGATCCGCGGATATCCGCCGCGCCTCGCTGGCTACGCTCGTCGGTGTCACCCCCGCGCAGTTGCCTCCTCTCGCCCCACGCCCCCTGCCGGATGTCGGCGGCGGCCTCCCGGCGAACGTCGGCACCGACCTGATGGCACGCCGTCCCGATATCGCGGCCAGCCGCTGGCAGGTCGAAGCAGCGCTGCGACAGACGGATGCGGCACGCGCCCAGTTCTTCCCGGATGTGAGCCTGAGCGGTATGGCCGGCCTGTCCAGCATCGACATGGACAAGATCTTCTCACCCAGCAGCCGTGTGTTTTCGTTGACGCCGGCGCTGCACCTGCCGATCTTCGAAGGCGGCGCCCTCGAGGCCAACCACGGCGTCAGCCAGGCACAACTCGGTGCCGCCGTGGCCCAGTACAACGCGACCGTGGCCTCCGCTGCACGTGACGTCGCCACGCAGGCCCTGGGCGCGCAACAGCTTGCCGCGCGTCGCACGCAACAGAACGAACAGATCGACTCGGTCAAGACATTGCTCGCCAGCGCGAAAGCCCGTGCGGCCCGCGGCATCCGCGACGATCGCGAGTCCCTGGAAACCGAAGCCTCGCTCGCCCAACAGCTGGACGCCGACGCCGACCTGCAGGGACAGGCCCTGTCCACCGATGTCGCGCTGATCAAATCACTCGGCGGCGGCTATCGCGCAGAAACCACCGATTCCCCCTCCACGCACAGCACGAACGGAACCCAGACCCCATGAGCGCCACCACGACCGACACGCCGCGCACGCAGGAAGAAAGCGGCAACGCGCCGAAGGACAAGCGCAAGCGGAATCGCGCGCTGCTCATCGCCGCGCTCCTGTTCGGCTTCGCCGCCCTTGCGTGGTTCCTGCTCTGGCTGTTCGTGTTTTCCAAGCGCGAAACCACCGACGACGCTTATGTCGGCGGCAACCAGGTCGGTATCTCGGCCCAGGTGCCGGGCATCGTCGTGGGTGTCTTCGCCGATGACACCCAGCGCGTGAATGCTGGCCAGGTACTGGTGAAGCTCGATCCGACGGACGGCGATGTCGCCCTGCGCAAAGCGAGCAGCGCCCTGGCCCAGGCCGTGCGCCAGGTGCGCCAGCAGACGCAGTCCGCCGCCAGTGCCGATGCCGCGCTCGGCACGCGTCGCCAGGACCTGAAGCGCGCGCAGGACGATCTCAGGCGGCGCATCCCCCTGCTTGCCGAGAAGGCCGTGGCGCCGGAAGAAGTGCAGCATGCACGCGATGCGGTGGACACCGCGCAGTCCGCGCTCGAGTCCGCGCAGCGCCAGGCCGATGCTTCGCGCGCCCTGGTCGACGGCAGCGATGTCGAGACCAATCCCGCCGTGGAACAGGCACGTGCCGGCTTCCGCCAGGCCTGGATCGCGGCGCAACGCAACGCCATCGTCGCACCCATCGATGGCTACGTGGCGCTGCGCAGCGTGCAGGTCGGCAACAGCGTGCAGCCCGGTCAGCAACTGATGACCGTGGTACCCCTCCACGACCTCTGGGTCGATGCCAACTTCAAGGAAAGCCAGCTGCGCCACGTGCGCATCGGCCAGCCTGCGAAGATCGAAGCCGACATCTACGGCGGCGGCACCGAATACCACGGCAAGGTGATCGGCCTGGGTGCTGGCACGGGCAGCGCGTTCTCGCTGCTTCCCGCGCAGAACGCGACCGGCAACTGGATCAAGGTCGTGCAGCGCATCCCGGTGCGCATCGCACTGGACCCGAAGGATCTCGACAAGCATCCGCTGCGTATCGGCCTGTCCACGGATGTCACGGTCGACATCACCGACGACAAGGGCGACGTGCTCGCGCAGTCACCTTCGACGACACCTGTCGCGCAGACCAGCGTCTATGACGATGTCGCCGCCAAGGCCGATGCTGCCGCCGACGCCATCGTGCGCAAGAACCTGGGAGCGAGCGTGCCTTGAGCGACGCCGCCGCCATCCCCGCCGCCGCGCCCGCGAGCGGCCCCAAGCCGATCCAGGGCGCGACCCTGGCCGTGCTGACGATCGCCGTCGCGTTCTCCACTTTCATGGAGATCCTCGACACGACGATCGTCAATGTGGCCGTGCCGCATATCGCCGGCAGCCTCGGCGTGAGCTCGAGCGAGGGCACCTGGGCAATCAGCTCCTACTCCCTCGCCAGCGCGATCATGCAGCCGCTGACGGGATGGTTGGCCAAGCGCTTTGGCGAAGTGAAGACCTTCGTCTTCTCGGTCATGCTTTTCGTGCTGTTCTCGATGCTCTGCGGCCTCGCGTCCAGCATGCCGATGCTGGTGCTCTTCCGCCTGCTGCAGGGCGCGGGCTCCGGCCCGATGGTGGCGCTGTCACTCTCCCTGCTGCTGTCCAGTTATCCGAAGACCAAACAGGGCATGGCCCTGGCCATGTGGGCGATGACGGTCGTGGTGGCTCCGATCTTCGGCCCCATCCTCGGTGGGTACCTCACGGACAACTTCTCGTGGCCGTGGATCTTCTACATCAACGTGCCCGTGGGCGCCCTCGCCGGCGTGATCACCTGGACGATCCTGCGCGACCGCGAGACGAAGATCATGCGGGCGCCGATCGACACGGTGGGACTGGCGTTGCTCGTGATCGGCGTCGGCTCGCTGCAGTTCATGCTCGACAACGGCAACGACCACGACTGGTTCGCCTCGCCGCTCATCGTCACGCTGGGGCTGATCGCACTCGTCGCACTGGTCTTCCTGGTGATCTGGGAGCTCACCGCGAAGCATCCGGTGGTCGACCTGTCGCTGTTCGGGCGGCGCAACTTCGCGGTGGGCGTGACTGCCCTGTCGCTAGGCATGCTCGCCTTCTTCGGCATCAACGTGGTGTTTCCGCTGTGGCTGCAGACCACGCTGGGCTATACCTCGACCTGGGCCGGCCTTGCCACGGCGCCGGTGGGTATCCTCGCCTTCATCGTCTCGCCCTTCATCGGCAAGAACATCCAGCGCCTGGAGTTGCGCGCGGTGGTGACGTTCGCCTTCATGGTGTTCGCCTTCACCTCGTTCTGGTTCGCCGGCTTCAACAGCGGGGCCTCGTTCGCCGCGCTGGTGCTACCCCGCTTCATCATGGGCATCGCCATCGCCTGCTTCTTCATCCCGCTGAACCAGATCTTCCTGTCCGGCCTCAATCCGGACCAGATCGCCGGCGCCTCGGGACTGTCGAACTTCTTCCGGACGTTGGCGTCCAGCGTGTCCACCGCGCTGACCGTGACGCTCTGGACCCACCGGGGCGAGTCTCACCACGCCTCGCTCACCCAGTACGTGACCCAGGCCTCGCCGGCCACGGCGGCCTATACGAACCAGCTGGCCACGCTGGGCATCCAGGGCAAGCCGTCGCTGGCGGTGATCGACCAGATCCTCAACCGCGAAGCCCTGACCCTGGCCGTCAACGACGTGTTCTTCGGCTGTGCCATCCTGTTCCTGGCGCTGATTCCGATTCTTTGGCTTGCCAAACCGCCCTTTGGAAATGCCGGCGGTGCCGCGGCGCATTAAATTGCCGTTACCTGAATCGATTGAAAGACGGAATGTGAAATCCGAAAACGATTACACCCCCTTTCGACAACTGGTGCGGCGCAATACCTCGTGGTAGCTTTCGCCGCATGGCACAAACCCTACGCATCATTAAGAAGTATCCGAACCGGCGTCTCTACGACACGGAGATCTCGAGCTATATCACGCTGGAGGAAGTCCGCCAGCTGGTACTCGATGGGGAGAACTTCGAAGTCCGCGACGCCAAGTCGGGCGAGGATCTGACGCGCTCCGTCCTCCTGCAGATCATCGCGGAGCACGAAGAGCACGGTCAGCCGATGCTCTCCCCGCAGCTGCTGTCGCACATCATCCGCTTCTACGGCGACTCGCTGCAGGGCTTCATGGGGCCGTATCTGGAGCGCAGCCTGCAGGTATTCCTCGATCAGCAGCAGCAGTTCCGCACCCAGCTGAACAGCCTGATGGGCCAGACGCCCTGGTCGATGCTCAACGAGATGACCGAGCGCAACCTCGACGTATGGAAGTCGATGCAGCGTGGCTTCCTCGATGCGGCCACGGCAAAGCCGGCTGAACCTGTCACGCGGACCACCCGCCCGACGGGCAAAAAAGCCAGCTAATCCTGACGCTGCGCCGCGGGCTTGCTCCCAGCGGCGCTGCGGCGCACGATGCGCTGCCCTGCAATATCGCGCCCCCGAATCAGGCCGCCCATGCCCCGTAACGACATCGCCGTGGTCGGCGCCGGATTGGTCGGCGCCCTGGTTGCCACTTTGCTTACCCAGCGCGGCTTTCGCGTCACGGTGTTCGAAAAGCGCGCGGATCCACGCCGCGCCGGATTCCAGGGTGGCCGATCGATCAACCTGGCCCTGGCCGAACGCGGCTTGCACGCCCTTCGTGCCACCGGCCTGGCCGACAAGGTGCTTGAGCAGGCCGTGATGATGCGCGGCCGCATGGTCCATGACCCGGCCGGCCACAGCGGCCTGCAGCGCTACGGCGTGGACGACTCCGAGGTGATCTGGTCGGTCTCCCGGGGCGGTCTCAACACCCTGATGCTCGACGCCGCCGAAGCGGCCGGTGCCACAGTCCATTTCGACCAGGGCCTGGCCTCGGCCGACCTCGACGCAGGCACGCTTACCCTGGCCGACACCCACGGCAACCTTCGCACCGTCGGGGCACCCGTGGTGATCGGCGCCGACGGTGCGGGTTCCGCACTGCGCGCGGCCATGCACCTGCACTCGCCGCTCGGCGAGCGCATCGAGGAACTCGGTCACGGCTACAAGGAACTGGAAATTCCGCCACGGGCGGACGCCTCCGGTCCCTTCGCGATCGAGCGCAACGCCCTGCATATCTGGCCGCGCGGGCATTACATGTGCATCGCCCTGCCGAATCGCGAAGGCAGCTTCACCGTCACGCTGTTCCTGCCGAACGAGGGTGAGCACCCAAGCTTCCGAACCATCGCGGGCGCCGGCGCCGCCGAGGCCTTCTTCCGCACCGACTTCCCCGACGCGCTGGCCCTCATGCCGGAGTTCGCCACCGACTGGGCGGCCCATCCGGTCGGCACCCTCGCCACCCTCTATCTCGACCGCTGGCACATCGGCGGCCGTGCACTACTCATCGGTGACGCAGCGCATGCCATGGTGCCGTTCCACGGCCAGGGCATGAATTGCGGCTTCGAAGATGCGGCGGACCTCGCCGACCTGTTTGCCGCGCAGCCGGACAATGCCGCCGCCGTGTTCGCTGCGTTCGAGCAGCGTCGCAAACCGAATGCGGATGCGATCGCACGCATGGCGCTGGAGAATTACGTGGAGATGCGCGACTCCGTCGCGGACCCGCATTATCTGCGCAAGCGCGAACTGGGCAGCCTCCTTGCCGAGCGCTCGCCCACGCATTACCTGCCGCGGTATCGCATGGTGACGTTTACCCACCTGCCGTATCGCTATGCGCTGGAGCGCGGGCAGGCACAGGATGTGCTGGTGGAGCAGCTTCTGAAGGGGCATGAGTCGGTGGGCGATGTCGATCTCGATGCGGCGGTGCGAACCCTGGAAGCCACCTTGCCGCCATTGCCGAAGCAGGCGTTCGAGCGAGGCTGAGTCGCGAGCACCCATCGCCGATGAATCGGCTCCTACACAGAGCACAGAGCGAAACCGAATGACCTCTCCGCCCGACCATACCGCTCTGCTGGAAGCACGTGCCTTGTGCTTCCTGCGCCAGGACGAGCCGGTGTTCGGGCCGATCGACTTCGCGCTGCATGGCGGTGAGATCGCACTGGTCGAAGGCGATAACGGCAGCGGCAAGACGACGCTGATGCGCGTGCTCACGGGCATGCTGCGTCCGGGCGAAGGCGAAGTCCTCCTCGACGGCGCACCGTTCTCGCTCGATACCGTCGCCGGTGCCGTGGTTTTCCTCGGTCATCATCTGGGCCTGAAGTTCGACATGACGCCACGCGAAAACCTGCGGCTCGCGGCCGGCCTGTACGGTCTGCGCAGCGGCACCGATGAGAACGCCGTGCTGCGCGAGGTCGGTCTGGCCGGTTACGAAGACGAACCGGTGCGCCAGCTTTCCGCCGGACAGAAGAAWCGTGCCGCCCTGGCCCGTCTCCTTCTGCTGCCGGCCCGCGTGTGGTTGCTGGACGAGCCCTATGCCAATCTGGACCGCGACGGCATCGCCCTGGTCAATCGCTTGCTCGACCAGCATGCCGCACGCGGTGGCGCCGCACTGGTGACCAGCCATGGCGCGGTCAGCTTCGCCGGCGGTGAGCCGCGCCGTATCCGGTTGCACGCGTGACGCCGGGCAGCACACCCGCGGCCTGTGCCGCCCTGTTGCGACGTGACCTCACGCTAGCGTGGCGGCGTCGCGGCGATATCGCCATGCCGGTGCTCTACGCGGTCATCGTGACCACGCTTTTCCCTTTTGCCATCGGCCCTGAGCCGGCACTGCTGGCACGCATCGCCGGAGGCGTGGTCTTCGTCATCGTGCTGCTGGCCATCCTGCTCTCGCTGGACCACCTGTTCCGCGGCGACATCGAGGATGGCTCGATGGAGCTGTTGATGCTGGCGCCCCAGCCGTTGGCCCTGCTGGTGGCCATGAAGATCCTAGCGCACTGGATTACCTCATCCCTGCCCCTGATCGTCGTCGCGCCGGTACTGGCCAGCATGCTGAAGCTTCCGCCGGAAGCCATGCCGGTGCTGGTCATCGCGCTGCTCCTGTCCACGCCGTTGCTCTGCCTGCTGGGCGCGGTACTGGTCGCCCTGACGGCCGGGTCCAGACGCTCTGGTATGCTTCTGGCGCTCATGTTGTTGCCGTTGTGCGTGCCGGTCGTGATCTTCGCCGCCGGGGCTCTGGCAGCCGCGCAGGAAGGCTTGCCCTGGGTTGCGCCGATCGCCTGGCTAGGCGCAGGCCTCGCCATGGCGCTCGTTCTTGCGCCGCTGGCTTGCGCCGCCGCGCTTCGCATCGCCATGGATACATGAACGCACGCAACCGTGAGGGTCAAATCGCGGACTCACGGTGTCCGAACGCATGGGTAACAGGTAACGATGGCTAACTGGGTTCCCCTCTGGCTCCACCGCCTCGGCTCGCCGCCGGTGTTCTACCGGTTCGCCGGTGCCGTGCGCCCGTGGGCGTTCGGCCTGGCGCTGCTGTTGGGCGCCGTCGCGCTTTACGGTGGCCTCGTGGTCGCACCGGCGGATTACCAGCAGGGCGACGCCTATAGGATCATCTTCATCCACGTGCCCAGTGCCTGGATGAGCCTGTTCATCTACGGCGTTATGGCTGTCGCCGCCTTCATCGGGCTGGTCTGGCGGATCAAGATCGCCGAGGTGGTGGCGATGGAATCCGCACCGGTCGGCGCCGCATTCACCCTGATCACGCTGGTGACCGGTTCGCTCTGGGGCAAGCCCATGTGGGGTACCTGGTGGACCTGGGACGCCAGGCTCACCTCCGAACTGGTGCTGCTCTTCATCTACCTGGGCATCGTCGGGCTATATCACTCGTTCGAAGACCGCCGCCAGGGCGCGCGTGCCGCGGCCTTCCTGGTGCTCGTTGGCGCCGTGAACGTGCCTATCGTGCATTTCTCGGTGAACTGGTGGAACACGCTGCACCAGGGCTCGACGATCCGCCTGCTCGGCCCGTCCCATATCGAGGCGAGCATGCTCTGGCCCCTGCTCACCATGATGCTGGCGACCAAGTGCTATTACATCGCCAGCCTGTTCGCACGCGTGCGTGCCGACCTCATCGCTTCCGAAGGTGGCAAGGCCTGGGTGCGCGACATCGCGCTCGGCCAGCCTGGGAACGACCCCGCATGAGCCAGTTCCTCGCCATGGGCGGTTACGGTTCGTACGTGTGGACGTCGTTCGCCGCCTTCTTCATCGTCCTTCTCATCGATACGCTGGCTCCTTTAGCCCGGCGCCGCCGCAACCTGCGCGAACTTCGCGCGCGGCTCGCGCGCCAGGAAAACCGCCGCCGGCCCGGAACCCCGCCAAGCAATGAATCCAACGCGTAAACGTCGTCTCGCCATCGTCCTCTCCGTCGTCGCCGCCGCTGTCGTTGCGATCGGTCTCACTGTGTTCGCGCTGCAGCGAAACATGAGCTACCTGTTCACCCCGAGCCAGGTGCAGGAAGGCCAGGCCACGCAGTACAAGAGCTTCCGTCTCGGCGGCATGGTCAAGGCCGGTTCCATCCAGCGCGCGACCAGCACGCTGCGCGTGAGTTTCATCGTCATCGACGCCGACGGCGCCATGCCCGTGGAGTACACCGGCATCCTTCCCGACCTGTTCCGCGACAACCAGTCCGTGATCGCTACCGGCCGCATGGATGGCGCGCGGTTCATCGCCAGCGAAGTCCTTGCCAAGCATGACGAGAACTACATGCCGAAGGAGCTCAAGGACGCCATGGCCAAGGCCCACCAGAACAAGAAGATCGACGACACCGCGATGAAGGACACGCCCAAGTGATTCCCGAGCTCGGCCAGTTCGCCCTTGTCCTCGCGCTCCTTCTTGCGATCGCGCAGGGCGTGCTGCCGATCGTCGGCGCCTGGCGCAACAACGCCGCCCTGATCGCCGTGGCGCGACCGGCCGCCGCCGGTCAGGGCGTCTTCGTCTTCGCCGCCATGGCCGTCCTGATCTACGCCTTCCTGACTTACGATTTCTCGGTGGCCTATGTCGCCGACAACTCGAACCTGGCGTTGCCCTGGTACTACCGCGTTACCGCGGTATGGGGCGCACACGAGGGGTCGATGCTGCTGTGGGTGTTCATCCTCAACGTCTGGTCGGTGGCCCTGGCCGCTTTCAGCCGCCACCTGCCGCCCGCCTTCGTGGCCCGCGTCCTCGGCGTGCTCGGCCTGATCGGCGTCGGCTTCCTCGCCTTCATCCTGTTCACGTCCAATCCCTTCCTGCGCGAACTGCCGATGCCTGCCGATGGCGGCGATCTCAATCCGGTGTTGCAGGATCCGGGCATGACCTTCCACCCGCCCGTGCTCTACATGGGTTACGTGGGTTTCTCGGTGGCCTTCGCTTTCTCGATCGCCGCCTTGCTCGGCGGCGGCATGGAGCAGGCCTGGGTGCGCTGGGCGCGTCCGTGGACCAACATCGCCTGGGCATTCCTGACCCTCGGCATCGTCGCCGGCAGCTGGTGGGCGTATGCCGAGCTGGGCTGGGGTGGCTGGTGGTTCTGGGATCCGGTGGAGAACGCCTCGTTCATGCCCTGGCTGGTCGGCGTCGCGCTGATCCACGCGCAGGCCGTGACGGAAAAACGCGGTTCGCTGCCGGCGTGGACCATCCTGCTTTCGCTGTTCGCGTTCTCGCTGTCGCTGCTGGGCACCTTCCTGGTTCGCTCGGGCGTGCTGACCTCGGTGCATGCTTTCGCTTCCGATCCGCGCCGCGGCCTCTACATCCTCGCCTTCCTGATCATCGTCATCGGCGGCTCGCTCCTGCTCTACGCGATCCGCGCGCCGAAGGTCGCTACCGGCAAGGCCTTCGCCCCGCTGTCGCGTGAGACAGGGATCATGGTCGCGAACCTGCTCTTCACCACGGCCGCCGCCATGGTGTTGTTAGGTACACTGTTTCCCCTGATCGGTGACGCGCTCAACCTCGGTCGGGTCTCCGTCGGACCGCCTTACTTCGGCTTCCTGTTCGTGCTGCTGATGGCGCCGGCGGTACTTCTGCTTCCGTTCGGACCCTACCTGCGCTGGGGCCGCGCCGAAGGCAGCCAGCTGACCACGATGGCCCTGCGTGCGGGCATCGCCGCGGTGATCTGCGCCATCGCCGCCGCCTTCTTCGCCCAGGGCCACCTGCGTGCCATCGCCGGCATCGGTGGTGCGGTGTGGGTCGGCGCAGGCACCTTGTCCTATGTCATCAAGCGTTGGCGTGAGATGCCACGTGGTCGCCGTTTCCCAGCCGAGATGGCGGGTATGTTGCTGGCCCACACCGGCGTCGCGATCTTCCTGATCGGCGTGATGCTTTCGGAATCGTTGAGTGTCGAGCGAGACGTTCGCCTCGAACCTGGCCAGACCGAGTCGGTGGGCGGTTACGACTTCCGTTTCGACGGCGTCGAGGAGACCACGGGCCCGAACTGGCGTGCCGATGAAGGCATCGTCGCCATCCTGCGCGACGGCAAGACACTGGCAACGATGCACCCGCAGAAGCGCACGTATTCGCGCGGCCAGGTGCAGACCGAATCCGCGATCGATGCCGGCCTGTTCCGGGACATCTACGTCGCCCTGGGCGAGCCGATGGAGGCGACGAACGTCAAGGGCGCATGGGCCTTGCGCCTGTATCACAAGCCCTTTGTTCGCTGGATCTGGCTGGGTGGTCTCTTCATGATGGCAGGCGGTTTCGTTGCCGCTGCGGAGCGTCGCTTCCGTGCCAAGCGAGCTCCCTCTCCCGCTGCAGCAACGACCATCGTGACGCCGCCGACAAAGGCATCGCTCGCATGACCCGCCTGTTGCCCTTGTTCGGTTTCCTCGTGCTCGTCGGCCTGTTCGGCTTCGGCATCTGGTGGAACACCCAACACGACCAGCACGAGATCGTGTCGCCGCTGATCAACAAGCCGGCGCCCGCCTTCGCCCTGCCCGTCCTCGATGAGGCGAGCCGCACCGTTACCAAGGCCTCGCTGCTGGGCAAGCCGTACTTCCTCAACGTGTTCGCCAGCTGGTGCATCGAGTGCGTGCATGAGCACCCGCTGCTGATGACCGAAATGAAGCAGCTCGGCCTGCCCCTGGTTGGCTTCAACTACAAGGACGACCCGAACGAGGCCACGGCCTGGCTGGCCGAACACGGCAATCCGTTCGACGTGATCGCTGTCGATCGTGAAGGTCGCAGCGGCATCGACTTCGGCGTGTATGCGGCACCCGAAACCTTTCTCATCGATGCGAAAGGTGTCATTCGCTACAAGCGCATCGGGCCGATAACGCCCGAGGTCATCGACAGGGAAATCCGTCCGGCACTCGCCGCGCTCGCGAAGGAAACCCCGTGATCCGCCGCGCGCTGCTCATCCTGGGCCTCTTCCTGCTGCCTGTGCTGTGTGCCGCCCAGGCGATCCAGCCGTTGCCATTTCGCGACCATGCGGAAGAAGTGCGCTTCCAGCACCTCAGCGCCGAACTGCGCTGCCCGATGTGCCAGAACGAAACGCTTGCCGATTCCAATGCGCCCATCGCGCACGATCTGCGGCGCCAGGTGTTCGAAATGATGCAGGCGGGCAAGAGCGACGACGAGATCAAGGCGTACCTCGTCGACCGCTATTCGCAGTTCGTCCTCTACAAACCACCGGTCGAACCGAGCACCTGGCTGCTCTGGTTCGGTCCGCTCGCGCTGCTTGCCATCGGTGGCATCGTCGTTGCGGTACAGGTGCGCCGCCGCGCGCGCCAGGCACCCGTCGATACGACGCCGATCAACGATACCGGGGACGATTGGTGACTTACGCGTTTTATCTCGCCGCCGGGGTCATGCTGGCCCTCGCGCTGGCCCTGCTTCTCGTTCCGATCGTTCGCCATGGCCGCCGCCATGGTCGCTCGCGCGGCGTCTTCGCATTGCTGATTGCGATCGCCGTGGTCGTGCCGCTGGCCAGCGTGGGCCTGTACGCCCTGGTCGGCACGCCGTCGACACTGGGCGGCGTCGAGCCCGCGAAGGAAATGGATGTCAACGAAGCGATCACCGCGCTGCGTGCGCGCCTGAAGGACCACCCGGAAGACGCCCAGGGCTGGCTCCTGCTCGGCCAGACGTACACGATGCTCAAGCAACCTGCCCAGGCACGCGACGCCTACGATGGCGCGCTCAAGGTCGACCCGACCAATGGTGCCGCCATGGTTGGCTGGGCCGAGGCCGACTCTCTGATGCGTGACGACCATCGCATCGAGGGGCGCGCACTCGACCTGCTCCAGGCGGCCGTGACCGCGAATCCGCAGAACCAGCGCGCGTTGTGGCTGCTCGGCATCAGCCAGTTCCAGCACGAGCGATACGCCGAGGCGTCAGCCACCTGGAAGACGCTGCAGCCGATGCTGGATCCGGATTCGAACGTCGCGCATGCCGTGGCCGAGCAGATCGCGCAGGCCGACAAGCGCGCCGCGACCCAAACCCGTGGCACCATGAGCGGCATCCATTGAAGGAAGTCCCCATGGGCGACGCCCGCCGCTACCACCCGCTTTCCTCGCCATTCCGCATGAAACGCGGCGGCGAACTGCATGGCGCACGCGTCGCGTACGAAACCTGGGGCACGCTGGACAGTGAGAGGGGCAACGCTGTCCTCATCCTTACCGGCCTCTCGCCCAGCGCGCACGCCGCGGCCAATGCCGAGGATCCGTCGGCGGGCTGGTGGGACGACATGATCGGCCCCGGCAAGGCCTTCGACACTGACCGCCATTTCGTCATCTGCGTGAACTCGCTTGGCAGCGACAAGGGCTCCACCTGCCCGGCGTCGAACGACCCGGCCACCGGCGAACCCTACCGCCTCAGCTTTCCCGAGTTGTCGCTGGAAGACGTCGCCAATGCGGCCCATGAAACGGTGAGCGGGCTCGGCATCACCGAACTGGCCTGCCTGGTCGGCTGTTCGATGGGTGGTATGAGTGCGCTGGCGTACATGCTGCTGCACCCGGGCTCGGCGCGCACCCATCTCAGCGTGGACACAGCACCCCAGGCCCAGCCTTTCGCCATCGCCATCCGCTCGCTGCAGCGCGAAGCGATCCGTCTGGACCCGCACTGGAACGAGGGCCGTTACGACGACGAGCGCTGGCCGGAACACGGCATGAGCATCGCCCGTAAGCTGGGTGTCATCACCTACCGGTCGGCGATGGAATGGAACGGCCGCTTCGCCCGCATTCGCCTGGAACCGGACCAGCGCGAGGAAAACGAACCGTTCGGTTTCGAGTTCCAGGTGGAGTCCTATCTCGAAGGCCATGCGCGACGTTTCAATCGCCAGTTCGACCCCAACAGCTACCTTTACCTCTCCCGCGCGAGCGATTGGTTCGATATTTCCGAATACGGCGACGGCGACGTCATGCGCGGCCTCGGCCGCATCCAGGTCGAACGCGCCATGGTCATCGGCGTCAGCACCGATATCCTGTTTCCCCTGGAGCAGCAGGAAACCATCGCCAAGGGCCTGGAGGCGGCCGGGGCAAAGGTCGAGTTCGTGGCTCTGGACTCCCCGCAAGGCCATGACGCCTTCCTGGTCGACATCGAAAACTACAGCCGGGCCATCGGCGGCTTCCTCCGCTCCCTGTAGGAGCCGATTCATCGGCGATGGGTGCTCGCGGCAACCCGACCCGCTGCCGCGGGATCGCCGATAAATCGGCTCCTACAGGAGCATGACCCGGCATTTGCTATTATCGGAACCTACCGGCGTCCCCGCGCCACCGCCATCCAGAGGTTCCAGCCATGATCACGGTCGACTTTCCGGGCAGCCGCAAGCTCATCGATGCCATCGATGCCTCGGTCGCCCAGGCGAGCACTCCGGCGATCACCGACGCCCTGCGCAACGCGCTGTGTCGACTGATCCGATCCGAAGAAGTGAAACTGCCCGAGTGCGTGTTCGAGATGGCCGGTGACCACTACGCCCGCCGCGAGCTCTACCGCAGCGACGACCATGGCTA
>NZ_JBFUIT010000072.1:0-15268 GCF_056401735.1 Luteibacter sp. P4_D7_3 | reverse complement strand
CTCGATGTCCGGATCGTCGCGCAGCAGGCGCACGATGGCGCTGCGGGCGAGCGGCTCGTCATCGACGACCAGCGCGGTGATCGTCATGCAGTCACGACCTCGGGTGCGTCATCGATTTCCTCGATCTCACGAAACGGCAGCTGGATCCGGCAAACCACACCCTGTGGCCAGATCATGTCCAGACGGACGTGGGCGGCGTCTCCATAGAGTTCGCGCAAACGTAACTCCGTGTTGGACAAGCCAATGCCGTGCCCTGCACTCTTGCCGATGGTTTGTCCTTCCTTTTCGAGCGTGCTGTTTCGATTGCGCACTTCAATGCGAAGTGTATCGCCGTCGCGGCGACTCTCGATCTCGATACAGTCGACGCCCAGTCGTTCCCCGATACCGTGTCGAATGGCGTTCTCGACGATGGGTTGGAGGATCAGGCTGGGGACCGCACAGTCCAGCGTATCCGGCGACACATAGATTCGCGTGGTCAGGCGGTCCTTGAAGCGCATCTGCTGGATGCCGAGATAAAGGTCCAGCAACACCAGCTCGCGCCGCAAGCTTATTTCCTGGCCATCGTAGTCTTCGAGAAAGGCACGAAGCAGCTCACTCAGGCGCAGCAGCATATCTTCTGCCGAGAGTGCGTCTTCCTTGAGCAAGGTGGCGATGGCATGCAGCGTGTTGAACAGGAAATGCGGCTGCAACTGCGATTTCAGAGCCTGCAGTCGTGATTGTGCGAGCTCGGTGGCAAGACGCCCGGTCTCGACTTCGCGGCGCGTCTTCTCGTCGTGGAAGTGCATGGCTTGCTGGATCGCAAACAGCGCCCAATAGGTAAGCAATCCCGTGGCGAAGTGCTGCCCGACAAACTGACTCAGCTGTTCGCCAAGGGAGCTGCCTTCGGTAAACATCGAGATGAACGCACCGATGATCTGCGCCAGCAGCGTCACGCCAAAACTCAAGGGCAGCTGCATGCCCAGTCCGCGCAATCGCACGGGTGGGCGAATGGGATACCTCGCCGCCAGCCGGAACACCTGCGGCGCCAGTGCGGCCCAGGTGTACCACTGGATCAGCGACCAGCGCAGGTAATCGAAGATGCTCCATGTATGGCCCGAGAGGTCGTCCTGCAGGTAGTGCTGCTCGGCGAACACCACGGCGACGATGGTCCACAGGCCGACGTAACGGGCAAGTCCGATCTGTGCGGTACCGAGTCGAACCTTCATGGCGATGCGTCCGATCTGGGATAGCGAGCCATGTTAGGCCGTGCCCGCGACGCCGGGAAGCGTGACGTATGGCCCACTACGATTCGTCAGCGCGCTACGACGATTCGTCCCGAATCGCTTTCCGCATGGTTCCCGAAGCGCTTCCCTGGAGCCTCGATCAGCCAAGGACAGCCCCATGCACATGCGCCCGATTCGTTTCGCCCGTACCCTCGCGGCCCTGGCCATCCTTGCCGTGGCAGGTCCCGTCATCGCCGCCGACTTTCAGCCGCCGGCAAGCCCGGGACGCCTCTTCCGCATCGTCAATGGCAGCTTCGACAGCGTCACGGCGCTCGCGGTCACGACGGGTTCTGCCGGCGGCTACGAGCCGATCGACCTGCGTGAACCCCTCCAGGGCGGACTCACCTCGACCACGGTGCGGCTGCCCGGGGGCGCATGCCTTCGCGATGTGCAGGTCACGTTTCGCGATGGGCGAAGCCAGGTCTACCGCGATATCGATGTCTGCAAGGCCACCGGCCTTCGCCTGTCCGCGAACCGTCTACCAGCCGCGCACTAGCGTGATGGTGATTTCCAGCATGATCAGCACGACGATGGAGATCTCCAGCAGCTCGGCGCGGCGGCTGGAGGCTTCCTCGTAAAGTGCGGCATAGGTGTCGCGGATGATGGCGAGCTTGCGGTCCACGGAGGCGCCCAGCGTCGGCACGCGGAACAGCCCCAGGGCGGTGCTGTAGACGCGCGCCAGGTAGACGTCCTCGGTGACTTGCAAGGCGTTGTCCACACGCTCGGTCAGCTCGGTCACCTCGGCGACGAGCGTGTACAGCCGGCGGGCCAGGTTGGCGAAGCGCCGCGATGCAAAGACCGATGCGGCACTGCGCGCGTTCTCCACCCTGTCATACATCCGCGGCAGCTCGTCGTCGAGCAAGGTGTCGTAGTAGCGGAATTCGACGAGCTGGGCGTTAGCCACTTCGATCACGTCGGCCACGTCGGAATCACGCCGGGGCTCGTAGATGAAGGCACGATCCCAGGTGAGCACCACTAGGTCGTCCGCGTAGTAGGAAAAACTGCGCGACATCAGTTCCTTCCGGGCAGCAGGCGACAGGCGCCGTTTTTCGCCGGAGAGAAGGCTGGTCAGGTCGACGCGTTCCTTCAGGGCGACGGCATCCATCGGTTCGTCGAACCCATGCACCGTCCCGATCAGATAGTCCTCTTCAAGGGAAGCGTCGATCGCGGGGCGGTCCAGCGCGGGCGAAATGATGTCGCGAACGCGCGCGAGCAGCTCCGTCCAGAAGTCCAGGGGGCCGGCCGGTCCGAGCAGACGGTCGAGTGCGTCGAAATCGGCGACAAACTGGCTCCAGGACTGGTCCTTGACCTTGACCCGCGCCGCCAGCGCCGCCACGCCGAAGTCGTAGAGGCGCACGGAAAGCTGCACCGCGACAGGCCCCGACCCCAGCATCAACTCGACTTCGCCCAGCGCAAGCCATAACGGGGCCACGCCAAAAGCCACCGCCTTGGGCGGTGTGCTGGACAGGTGCGAACGGTTGAACGCGCTGCTCGCCCGCGCGGCCCAGAGCGTCTGGGCTTGCACGAGATCGATGGTGTAAGCGATATCTATCAACCGCAGCGCGGTCAGTTCACCGGACGAGACAATGGGTTCGAGGGACGTCACCGAGGCAACCTGAAGCGAAGGATGACCCAGTTTAGCCCCGCTTCGTGACACTCCGCCGCCATCGGCCGGTAAAGCAGTGCTTTGTGCAAGAGCTTGCATCGACGCTCCTTTAGCGTACGCAGGTATGCTGGCCACAGACCCGGCCATCCCCCTCCCTGCTCCGGAGTTAGCCCATGTTCGTCATCCGCCACGCAGCCGACCGCGGCCACGCCAACCATGGCTGGCTCGATTCGCACCACAGCTTCTCGTTCGCCGACTACCGCGACGAGGACCACATGCACTTCGGGCCGCTTCGCGTCATCAACGAAGACCGGGTCGCTGCCGGCGCCGGCTTCGGCACGCACTCCCACCGCGACATGGAAATCATCAGCTACGTGCTCGAGGGCGAACTGGCCCACAGCGATTCCATGGGCAACAAGGTCGTGATCCGCCCCGGCGAAGTGCAGATCATGTCCGCAGGCAGCGGCGTGACCCACTCGGAAGAGAACCACGCGAAGACGCTGACCCACTTCCTGCAGATCTGGATCATCCCCAACGAACTGCACCTGAAGCCCGGATACGAGCAAAAGACCTACCCGGACTCTGAAAAGCGCGGCAAGCTGCGCCTGGTTGCCAGCCAGAGTGGCGAACACGGCTCGGTGACCGTGCACCAGGACGTACGGATCTACGCAGGCCTGTTCGGTCCGGACGAAACCGCGCATCACAATATCGACTACGAGCGGCTGGCGTACGTGCACGTCGTACGCGGTACGGTGCACGTCAACGGCCATCCGCTATCGGCAGGCGACGCGGCGAAGATCACCGCCGAGCAACGCGTGGTCCTGAGCGATGGCGTCGACAGCGAGGTGCTGGTGTTCGATATGGCGCCACTGGAATGAGCCCATGCCTGCACCGGCGCCGATAGCCGATCGGGACCCGCTGGTCGTCCTGCTCACCTTGCTTTCGCTGACCACGGGTATCGTCGACGCGACGAGTGTGCTCGGCCTGGGCAAGGTGTTTACCGCGAACATGACTGGCAACGTCGTGTTCCTCGGGTTCGCCGCCGCAGGGGCTCAAGGATTCCACTGGGAGCTCTATATCCTGGCGCTCGTCGCCTTCGCCCTCGGCGCGGTGGGCGCCGGGCGTCTCGGCCGATTTTTCGTCAATCGCAGCCGGCGCCGTTGGCTCATCGTTTCCGCGTCGATCGAGGCCGGCTTGCTCTGGATCGCCGCGGCCTGTGCACTGGCCGCGCCCTCCGATACCGCCGTGGGCCTTCGTCTTACCCTCATCGCCCTGATTGCCATCGCCATGGGCGCGCGCAACGCCACCGTGCGACAGCTGAACGTGCCGGACCTGACCACCACGGTGGTCACCCGGACCATTACTGGTCTGGCTGCCGATTCTCGTCTCGCCGGCGGCCCCGGGCAGAATCCTGGCCGACGAGTTCGCGCGATCGTGGCCTTGTTCGCCGGTGCTGCCCTGGGTGCTTTCCTGGTGCTGCGTTGGGGGTTGACGCCTCCCCTGGCCCTTGCCGGCGCGGCGGTTATGGGCTTTACCTTGGCCCTTGCGAAGGACGAAGCCCTGGGGTGAAGCTAGCTCTCGACCTTTCCTGAGGAGGCTCGTATCGCGATGCGTACCCCGGCTCTCTGCGCTCTTTCGCTACTGACCTTGTGTACGACCGCCTCGGCGGCGGACGCTCCCACGTCGTTGACGAGGGAACTGCTTGCTTCCACGCAGGCCCGGGTCGACGCCATCCCCAAAGGAGACAAAATCACGTGGCAGCGCCTTCTCGCCGATGACGCGGTGTTGATCGACGAATTCGGGCGGGTGACGAATAAGGCGGACACGATCGCCTCGCTTCATCCCTTCCCCGAGGGCTTTTCCGGCAGCATCGAGCTTCGCGATCCGCACGTGATCCAACATGAAAACACCGCGCTCCTGCAGGTGGAGGAATATGAACAGGAAAGTGCCTTCGGACAGAAACTCACTGTGCGATACAAGGCACTGCTGACCTACGTGAAGCAAGGCAGTGACTGGAAGGTGGTGGGGTATGCGGACGTAACACTACCGACCGAGCCGCCAAGGCTCGCCGTGAAAAATGTGCACAACGACGACTACACAGGGACCTATCGCTATGCTCCCACGAGGGCATGGACCGTCGTGAACACGGACGGTGAGCTCAGCTACAGCACGCGCGCCGGCGGCACCGCCAACGTGCTGCAGCCGCTGGGTGGTGACATTTTCATGGGTAGCGATGACGAGAGAAACCTCCTCTTATTTCGTCGCGGTGCCGACGGCAAAGTCAACGAAGTCATCGAGCGACGCAAATTCAATGACCTGACGCTGCTCCGCGATAGCAGATAGGCATACTCTTCGGCCCGACTATTCCGCGTGCGCCCTGGTACAGCATCGGGGAACTATCCGCCCGTCACCACATTCCAATAATCGTGCGATTCCACGCTATCTTTGTATCCGCAATCGATCAGGCAAGGAAGAAGAAGCGCGTTTGTCTCGACCAGATATCGAAAATCGTTCAGTACGAGGCACATTGGAAAACCAAGCTCCCCCGTCGAATAGTTAAACGACGGCGCGTACTGCCTGAATCCAAGCGCGCGATACTTGTCGACCATTGCGGGACCGCTGTCCATCACTACAAAGCGAATCTCCTCGTGACTCGCAGTAAAGAGAAACAGCGATCGAACAAGGCTAAAGGCCACGCCTGTCTTCCGATGGGACGAACGGACGAGCCATTTTCTGGCGGTGGCTACGGATTCGCTCGAAAACGGCTCCGAGAATCTCGAGAGTTGGTATCTCGAAATATCCTGGTGGGAGACGTCCATGCCGCGCCACCAATCCACCGAAAGCCCGCCGACGGCATGCCCTTCGGCATCGATCGCCAAGAAGGTTTGCCCCTGAGCGTTGGCTTTTCGGACGAGCGCACTTTCCTCGAGCGCTGATTCGTCGTAGCGAAGCTCCTTCAAGAAAACCTCGTTCCAAAGGGAACGAAGCGCATGTCGCCGCTGGGCGGTATCTGCATGTACCACTGAGATGGACGTTTCCATTTTGATAAGCATCCTTGCTTCGATGCACACCCTGATCCCTATCCATCCCTCAATGCGCGAAGCCTGTGCAGCCACGCCTTCGCACCTGGCAGCCGACTCAGCCAAACTGACGACGGCCGGATTGCGCGTCCGTTATAGGTATCGATATAGAAGGCTGGCCAGCCCAGACGGGCGAAGCCGATACCATGAACATGCGCAATGGCGCAGAGTGCTTCTCTTGCCATAAGCGCCCCGGTTTCCACCGTCAGGGGCGCAAAGCTGGGGACCGGACCCTCGAAGCGGAGGAATCGTCTAAGCATCGGAATAAGCCTCCCATCCATCGCATGGAAGACATCGGGGCAACACGCAAATCCGTATGCAACGACTCGCAGCAGAGCGTCCGCAACGATAACGTCTTGATCCAGAGCTTCACCAGTCAAACCCTGGGTGGGATAGTTGAACCGCATCTCTGGGGGCGGTTCGCCCGGAAACGTGGAGACTACATTGGGTGTAGGAAAGTAGAGGAAATCGATTACCGGCGTATGTGTTACGCGCGCGGCTCGATAACAGGCGATCCCTGCAGCCAGCGTATCCATACCGAGCACGACGACGTCGGCGTCAGACATCACAGCGCACAGTGTGTCCAGGTCGGACGTCTTCTCGATAATCGAGACTGTGGCATCAGGATTGATATCCAGAATCAGCCTTCRCCCGACTTCTGCTTTGTCCACTCCGAGCGTTGTCGTGGAAGCGAAAAGCTGGCCCGCGACATTCTCGACAGCGATCGCATCGGGGTCGATCAAGACGAATCGACCTGTGCCGCTTCTTGCCAGAACGTGCAGCGCTGCGCCGCCAATGGCTCCGAGGCCCACCAGGATCACCGTACTGCCTCGTAATACGTCAGGCAGTTTCTGCGGAAGGAGGCTCTCCTGCCGACCGAATCGCCGAATCCATTCTGAATCGCGAGCATTCATCCTTGATCTCTCCCGATAGCGCATCGTAGGGACATCGTGTCCTCGGCGCAGTCTGGATAGTGCTCCCCTGACAACGGGCATTCAACCGGATGCCTCCTCATCATTTTCAAGACGGACCTGAAAGCTTCCAGGTACTGGAGTTTCTGCATAGTGTTCAGAAACAGCGGCTAACGATCGGAACTTCCCTTTATGCACCACGAAAGTGGTCGGACTCGCACGCGTTTTACTTCCGACCACCGGAGGTTCGCAATATCGTTGCCATTGATTACTCGATCACGGAATGCCGGCATGAAATGGACTTTCACCACTTCGGCTATCACCGCTCTTGCCATTTCCCTGAGCGCGGCTTCCCCTGTTAGGGCGCACGGCCCGAACGCGACCCCGGAATTCAAGATTGACTTCGAACATGAGAAGCCATTTGGCGGCGTCGCGAGCCTCCATGGAACGGGTTTCGATTTCATGGAGATGGGCAACAAGCGTTCTCCTGGGAATCTCGCCCTGAGCTCGGTCGAGGAACCCATCAGTCTCGACGCTCTGGGCAGGTCTGTCGAGCAGAGAGAGATTTCCGAGAAATACGGCGACATCAAGGGACGATTCCTGCGAATTGATGGTTTGAGCAAGAACAGGGATGTCGCCCTCACCCTCCGCAGAAGATTGCATCTCGTAACGTTCGACTACGTCCTGAGCAATTCAGTCGCGCGTACTGATCCGTTTGACTACATCTTTACCTGTCACTATTCGTCGGGCGCGACCGATCGATATCCTGTCAGGGTAGCCAATTCTGCAAGATTGGCTGAAAGAACGCGCGGGAAAATCACGTGCAACGCTCCCGAGAACTCGTACGTGCAATCCATCGTTTTTTCGAACGCAAGAGATGGCTCATATGAGACGTGGGTCGACAATATTGTCGGTGAGAGAAAGGTCCGCACGGCGCGCCGGAAGTCTCCACCGCCCTGGCGCCGCGCGCTAGCTGACGGCTACCGGCACCGTGGGCAGCTGCCTGCGACAAACGTTCAACACGCGCCTGGCGATTCGGGGTGTAAGTTTGCATGAGCCAACAAAGCGAGGGCGAACATGTTCAAGCACATCCTTATTGCGACAGACGGATCGGACGCGGCGGGGCGCGCAGCGGATCAGGCGATCGGCTTGGCATCGCGAATCGGCGCAAAGGTCTTCGTGCTGTGCGTCGAGCCGCCCTCGCCAGCCTTTGCCGTCATTGCTGAGGCAATCCAGGGAGCGGAGGCGTTGCTGGAAGCCGTGGCGAGACGTTCACACGATTATCTGAGTGACGTGTGCGCCAGGGCGCAGGCGGCCAGCGTTCCTTTCACCAGCCGAACCGTGGTCGACAGTCGGCCCTACTGCGAGATCGTGAGTATCGCGGCGCGCGAGGGTTGCGACCTCATCGTCATGGGCTCGCACGGTACCCGCGGGCTGGACAGGCTGCTGCTCGGCAGCGAGACGCATAAGGTGCTCTTGAGCACGGATATCCCGGTGCTCGTTTGCCACTAGCTCCTGAGACGAATGACTTCCCGGGCGCGAATGACGCGCCGGCCAGCCGGCGTAATCTTCCAGTACTCGTCAACTTCCTTCAGGACAAGCCCGAGTCTGGCCAGGCGGCCGCACACCTCACAGTCGAGGCGACCGATGGCCAGAAAGCTCGTGTCATCGAGCTGACGCAGCGTGGCCAGGTCCAGTTCGTCGAGATGGATGGCCGCGACCTTGGCTCCGGCCGCGTGCCGTGATCGATGCTGTGCTGGCATGTGTTCTCCCTGTCCCAAGGCCATCATGACGTTGGCGGGAGCGGCAGTCACCGGACTTGCCGGGAACCTGCCGATTTTGCACGTGGATCGACCGCGCGGTTCAGGACGGCGAGGTCAGGACGCCGAGGTATCCAACACGCGAGCCCCGGTAATGATCATGCGCAGCATCTGCGAGATCTGTTCGATCAGCTCGGGGTCGCGCTCGGGCGGCTGGTCCATCGCCACAGCACCCATGGCGAACACGAGGCGGGTAATCGCCTTGGACACCAGTGCGGGCTCATGCAGCCTGGCGCGCTCGGCGGCCGCCAGCCGGATCAGGTCGACCCGCAGCTCGTCCTCGAAGTAGCTCAATTCGCGTTCGACCGCCTGTTTGAAGGCATCGGAGCCGACCGCGCCTTCGCGCAGGAGCACATGCAGCAGCTTGTCGTCCGCGCGCAGCTGTTCCATGAACGTCTCGACAGACACACGGATCACGCTGCGGTCGGTGGACGTGGCGCGCTCGCGCGCCTGGCCGATGATGGTGCGCAGCGAGCGGCCGGCCAGGTCGATCAGGGCGATGGCCAGTTCGTCCATGTCGCGGAACTGGCGATAGAAGCTGTTCGGCGAGATGCCGGCTTCACGCGTTACCTCGCGCAGGCTCACCGTCGACAGGCTGCGGTGCGGCCCGATCAGCTTGAGGGCGGCCACGATCAGGTCCTCACGCGCAATCGCAGGCTTCCGCGGCAGCGGAAGGACGGATGACGGGGTCAGGATGATCGAGGTCATGGGGCGGCGATGAAGGAAGCAGGGTCAATCATAACCCGTCGACACCAATGCACAACTGTATACACAGGTGTATGAGCATGCGTATAGTGACCCCCATGAACGCGATTCTCGCCCCCCGGCCCCTGTGGCCCGTCCGCCTGGCCCGGCGCGTGGTCTCGCCGGCCCTGTTCGACTTCTGGTCCACGCGGATCAACCCGCTGTGGACCCTGGAGCAGCCGCTGGCAAGGCTCGTGTCCCGCTCCCAGGCCAGCCGCGATGCGGTCACGCTCGTTCTCCGGCCCAATCGCCATTGGCGGGGATTGCTCCCCGGCCAGCACGTCAACGTGCATGTCGAGATCGAAGGGCGACGTTTGCAACGCAGCTATAGCCCCACCGTCCTGGACGACGGGAACCTTGCGATCACGGTCAAGGCGATCACCGGCGGCCGGGTCAGCGGCCATCTGGCTCGCGACGCGCGGATCGGTGAGGTGGTGGCGCTGGGAGCGGCCTTCGGCGACATGGCGCTGCCGAACGGGAAGGACGACCTCCTGCTCCTGGCCGCCGGTAGCGGCATCACGCCGATGCGTGCGCTGCTTCGCTCGCTGGCGGCCCGCGGCATGCCGGTCAACGTGGATCTGATGTACTGGGCACGCCGCCGCGACGAGCTGTGCTTCGTCGACGAGCTGGACGCCCTGGCGGCCGCCCATCCTCGCCTGCGTGTGCGTTATTTGCTCACCCGCGAGGACGCCTCGCCGGATCCGCGCATCGACACCGTGTCGCTGGATGCGATCGCCGCGCTCGCCGGGCGTCGCGTTCTTGCGTGCGGCCCGGGTGGCTTCGTGCAGGCCGCTCGCAGCCGCCTGGACGGCAAGGTCGCCCACTTCGACGCTGAAGCTTTCAGCGTTCCTGTACGCGTCGACGGTGACGAAGGCGTCGTGGAGGTGCATCTCGCGCGCAGCGGTCGCACGCTGCAACTGCCTCGCGGGAAGTCGCTGCTGGAAGGCCTCGAAGCGCAGGGCATTCGTCCGCGCCACGGCTGCCGCATGGGCATCTGCAACACCTGTGCCTGTGGGCGCCAGTCGGGCACCACGCGCCAACTCCTTACCGGTGATCTCAGCAGCGAACCTTCTTCGCAAGTGCGCCTGTGCATCAGCGCGCCGAGCACCGACCTGATTCTGGACCTCTGAGTACCCTTATGAGCCGTGTCCGCAACCGCACTCTCTCGCCCGCCGACCTGCAGGCCTTCGGTGATGAACTCGACGCCATCCGCGCCCGGGTCACCGCCGATATCGGCCAGCGTGACGCGAAGTACATCCGGAAGATCGTGGCCTCCGTGCGCTGGTGCGGCGTTGCCGGCCGCGCACTCCTGTTCCTCGGCGCCTTCGTCCACAGCGTGCTGATTCCCGCGTGGATCGCCGGCGTCGTGTTGCTCGCCCTGTCGAAGATCCTCGAGAACATGGAGCTGGGCCACAACGTCATGCACGGCCAGTACGACTGGATGAACGATCCCAAGCTCAACGGCCATACCTATGAGTGGGACATCGTCGCGACCGGTGACAACTGGCGCAAGACGCACAACTTCCAGCACCACACCTATACGAACGTCCGCGGCATGGACGACGACATCGGCTATGGCTTGCTGCGTATTTTCCCTGAGCAGCGCTGGCGCCCGTTCTACCTGATGCAGCCGGTCATCGCCATGGTGTTCATGGTGCTGTTCCAGTGGGGCGTGGCCATCCAGGAGCTTCGTGTGGGCCGCTGGTTCGCCGGAAAGAAATCCACCGCGCAGATGCGCGACGATTTCCGCCCGGTACGCCGCAAGATGGGTCGTCAGCTGCTCAAGGATTACGTAGTGTTCCCGCTGCTGGCCGGTCCGTTCTTCCTGCCGGTGCTGCTGGGCAACATGCTTGCCAACACGCTGCGCAGCATCTGGACCTTCGTCATCATTTTCTGCGGCCACTTCACCGCTGACGCCGAAGTGTTTCCGAAGGAGTCGATCCGCAATGAATCGCGTGGTCACTGGTACCTGCGCCAGCTTCGCGGCTCGTCCAACATCTCGGGCGGCAAGCTGCTGAACGTGCTGTCGGGCAACCTCAGCCACCAGATCGAACATCACTTCTACCCCGACCTGCCGGCCAATCGCTACGCCACGATCGCCGTTGAAGTGAAAGAGATCTGCGCACGCTACGGCCAGCACTACAACACCGGCTCCCTGCCCCGTCAGTTCGGCCAGGTCATCTGGCGTATCTGGCGGCACGCGCTGCCCAGCCGCCCCGGCAGGAAATTGCGAGCGGCCGAACCGGCACTGCAAGGCGGCTGATCCGCACTTTCACCCCTGGGACGTGAGCACGCGGAGCGCGGGGGGCCTGTTGTCCAGCCGCCAGCGGCTTGGCGTCTCGCCGGTCATGCGCCGGAACACATTGGAGAAATGCGGCTGATCGGTCGAGAGCATCAATCGCGTCGCGCCTGCAGTTCGCTAAGCCGGGGTTCCGGCCTGACATAAGCCACGTTCAATGCCTTTGCGAAAGGCCATGCAGGCGACGCATGCCCGCAAGCAACCGGTGGAAGATATCCGCGTGCGAATCGGTTTGCACGGGCAGGTCCTTGAACGCCTCGGAGGCGATCGCCTGGAAGGCGACGAGTCCGTCCAGCATGTCCTGTCCGGCAGCTGGATTGGCCTGCAGGATCGGCGTCAATGCGGCTTTGGGCACCCAGGCAACCGACACGTGACCGATGGCGCGCAGCTTGATGGGCACACTCTCACCCGTGAGCACGCCCGCCCTGCCCACGGCGTCGCCCGGTGAAAGACGCGCGATCTCGACGTAGCGTCCGGCGTGTTCCGCGAGCAGGCCGGCCACGCCGGAGGTGACGATGTAAAGCGCGCGGCGCTCGTCCGGGCACTGCACGCCCACCTCGTAGATCATCTGGCCCGGCTCGAACTGCTTTCTGTCCATCGCGTCGGCGAGCTGGCCCAGCTCCGCCTCGCTGAGCGAACGGAACATTTCGATCTCGCGAAGCAGGCTGACCGCGTCCTTGGACAGGTCATGCACCGGCTGGCCAGAAGAAAGCGGGATGCCGTTGGCAAGGAAGTGCCGATGGATCTGGTCGATGAGTTGATTGCGCACCTTCACCTTCGCGCTCATCGCGTCGACGTAGACGACCACGCGGTAATCGACATGTTTCCCGTGGAGTCCGGTCGCGGTCACCGTCGGCGCGGGCGTCGCGAGAATGCCGCGGGTGCTGGTCACCGCATCGGTCAGCGCGGCGATCACGCTGGCCGGTCGGGCGTGCGTCGTGACCTGCACAGGCACATCCACGCCGTGGGTCTTCTCCGGACGGCTCTGGTTGATGATGTTCGACTTGGCCGCGGAGCTGTTCGGCACGATGACCGTGTTGCCGTCGCCGTTGAGCAAGGTGGTCGCACGCCAGTTGCTCTCGATGACCTCGCCCTGGATATCACCGATGGTGACCGAGTCGCCAATGCTGAAAGGTTCTGTCGCGCTGAGCACGACGCCGGAGAAAACATCCGCGAGCGTGCTCTGCACCGCGAGGCCGATAACGATGGCCACGGCGCCCGAGGTCGCGAGGAGGCCGCCGATCGGAAGGTTGACGACAAAAACCAGGCCGGCGACCAGGGCGCCCATGAACGTAAGGGCGCGCACGACGTCGCGGAAGAGTTTTTCGCGCAGCCCCTGCGGAAGGACGAAGGCACTCATCAAGGCCGTGGCGATCTGCGCGAACTGCAGCCACCACATCAGTTCCAGCACCTGGGCAACAAAGTGCCGCAGCGGCTCGCCTTTCCAGGGCGCCTCGTCGAACGGCACCATGCCATGTGTCCAAAGGACATAAGACAGCAGGAGGAAGAGTGGAATCCGCACGAACGTGTGGCCTTTCCTGCCGCCGAAGCGCAGGAAACGCCAAGACAGGAAGTCGAGGGCAAGGACGCCGACGCCGAGCAGCATCGCGCTATCGAGGAAGGTCACGTGTTCTCCCCCAGGGGCTTGGATGGCAGCGTCCATGCTTTCAGACTAATGGAGCCATCGTTTCACGGAATCGTGCATAGCGACAAGCTGGCTATGCTTTTTCACATGGACGCCCGCACGATCGCCATGAAGGTTACTCAGGCACCCCAGAGTCGCCTCGCCTCGTCGGCGATCACCTCCGGGTATTCCTCCTGGAAGAACAGCTTCCCTTCGGGGACGAGGCGAACGCCTCGCGACTGTCCAGCCGTCCGCTCGAGATACCGGGCGTCACTCACGGCGAAGAGTGTGTCCTTCGCGCCCCATACCATCCGCGTAGGGACCGGGCTGCGGGAAAGCACAGCTTCGACACCGACCAGGGGATTTGTCGCGAGTTCGAGGTGATACGACTCGTACTGCGAACGTCGCAGCGGCGAGCTCACCAAGGGCGTCACGTAATACGCGATCGATGCATTTGTCAGTGTGGACGGATCACGATAAACGGCGGCGCCAAAGGTGGATCGCGCCGACGCTTGATCCGTCAGCCACGTCGCCGTGACATCGGCGAGCTTGCCGGCCCTCGCCATGTCGATCGCCGGCTTCACGCCGGCAGGCGGGCTGTCGACTTCGACATCGCCATTGGTCAGCAGGAGCGTTCGGACCCGCTGCGGGTAGTGCCAGAGGAATAGTTGAGCCACGGCCGTGCCGCTGTCGCTGGCGACGATGTCGACCGAGGTCACACCCAGGCTGTCCAGCAGGGCGGCGAGCATCTGCGCCTGCGCCCGTGGCGCCAGGGATTGCTCCTTCGGAATATCGGAGTACCCCAGTCCCATGAAGTCCGGGGCGATGCAGCGCCGGAGGGAGGCCAGTCGCTGTATCGCACCGCGCCACTGGAAGCCATTCAACGGTGCGCCGTGGAGAAACAGCGCCGCTGGACCTCTTCCCCGCTCGACGTAAGCGATGCGGCCGAAAGGCAGTGAAGCGTATCGGCGATTGGCCGCGAACCACGCGGCCTCGCTCATGCCCGGCTCGGGTGGCGTGACGGATGACGCACGAGCCAGCTTCGACACCGGCCCCGCCACCAGGGCGGCAGCGGTGACAGCCGCGGTACGCAGGAGGAAATCACGACGCTGCATCGGAGTGCCTTCAGAGGGACGATGGGGTCATGCTGTCGCGTGGCGGGGCCACGGCGCCCGCACAAAGGGACGACCGCGAGTACAAACGGATGATCGGCGTCAGGCACTTGCATTGGACCCCGCCTGGTAGAACGATCGGCCCATGACGCCGCGTCCCGCCTGCTATCCACCGCCGCCCGAGGCACTGCTCGCCGCCGGGCACGCCGATGGCGTGGCGCTTCTGGATGCCCTCACCTCGCCGGTACCCGAAGGCCGCTTCGACTCACCGGTCGATCATCGCCACGTGCTTTGTCTTCACATCGGCGAACCCGTCCCGGTCACCTACCGGGCGGGACGCGTGGAGCGATCGGGTGTCCGGCTGCACGGGCAGTTCTGCGTCGTGCCGGCGGGTTCGTCCACGCGCTGGACGCTCACCGCCCCTGCCCGATCGTTGCTGCTGCGTATGCCGGCGAGCCTGTTCCGGGAAGCCGCCGAAGCGCTGCACCAGGGTGACGCTGCCGACCTCGCGCCGGCCATCCATATTCGTGACCCGCAGGTCGAACGCATCGGATGGCTCATGAAGACGGAAGCCGACGAAGGCTATCCGGGCGGACGGCTATTTGCCGACAGCCTCGCCAGTGCACTGGCAGTGAGGTTGCTGTCGCTATCGTCCTCGCGACCGATGGTCGGTCAACCGACAGCCCGCCATGTACTCGCGCCGTGGCGTCTGCAACGCGTGATCGAGTACATCGAAGCGAACCTGGCGGACGACCTGAGCCTGGCAGCACTTGCGGGGATCGCCGGGTACAGCGTCTCGCATTTCAAGCC